>NZ_JAMONU010000067.1 GCF_027066465.1 Thermococcus sp. | reverse complement strand
CACCCTCAACGGTCTTGAACTCGATGCCGGAAATCCTAACGGTGCCGGCCGGTCTTGTCTTCCAGCTCCACTCGTTGCCAAAGTAGTCCCTCCAGGTGCCGCTCTGGGGAACGAGAAGGTTTCTCCTGCTCCACTCGGCCCAGATTCCCACGTTCAGAACGGCGAACCAGCCGTAGTAGAGGTTCATGAGGTCGGGGTTCAGCTCATCGAGGAGGTTCTGGTTTCCGCCTATGTAGGGGAGCGTGGACTTTCCGAGTGAAAGGGGGTTGGTGTAGATGAGGCTCTCGTTTCCGTAGTCAACCTCAAAGCCCACCACGTTATCCGTACCGCTACCTGCCGCCCAGCCTATGTCCCAGGGGTATATGAAGGCCTCGCTCGTCCTCTCGGTGTACCAAACCTTAATCGTAATGTCGCCCTTCATGACGGCGGCGTTTATGGGCGTTATCACCGTCCTGTACTCATAGACCTTAAACGTCCCCACCTTCACCTTTGAACCGTAGAAGTCCCTTCCGTACACCGTGAGGTTCGTCACTTCCTCCGACTTCTCTATTCTGTACCTGTATAGAGGACTCGTTTCGTTGGGCCTGACCTCATAGAGGACGACGTAGTGGGTTATCACGTACTCCCTGCCGTCAACTCTGATTGGGGAGTACTCCCACGGACTCGCCCACGTGAGCTTCTGAACGGCCTCAGTGCTCGTCGTTTCAGTTCCCGTGCCCGTCTGCGAATTTCTTGGGGACGAGCTTGCTGAGTGCGTTTCCGTGGCGTGAGAGGTGGAGGTCGTTGAGGCTGTTTGAGTCATTGAGGGGCCGGAAGAGTGCGTCCCCTGGGGGGTTTCGGAGGGCTTTTCCGAACCCATGCAACCGCCGGCGGCGATAACCAGCCCTATCAGGGCCATCACCAAAACTACCGTGCCTTTCCCCATGCAAACCTCTCCTCAGGCCTTTGATTTCGGCCCAGAAAAGCAAAGGGCATCTTTATTTATTTCGACCTCAACCTATTAAAACCTTTTTAAACAGAAAACTTCATCTTTCCCTTCAGGAGTTCGGAAAGGGGCACCGGCCTGAGGCCGAGGAGTCCGCCTATGAAGCCGGGAAGGTCAAAGACACCTTCAACACGTTCTATTATGCCAACATCCGCTGTGGCAACGTTTTTGAACGCTTTAAGCTCGTGGTCGGGACTCTGTACGAGTCTGACTTCTCCGTTTATCCCGAGCTCCTCCAAGGCCTTCAGCGTCAGCTCCCTGACGGTGCCGCTCCTCGGGGCGTTCTTTCCGTAGAAAACGATGACCTCTTTCGGCGACAGACGGGCCAGAGCGGACGCAATAAGCTTCACGTTTTCTTCGGTCTTTTCATGGGGCCTGTACCTTCCCCTGTAGGCCAAATCCCTTATGAGGCCGTCTTCGCAGAGGATGGCCTTCCCAGAGAGGAGCGATTCGAGGGTTATGAGAACGTTGAAACCGTCAACACCGAGAACCCTGTCCCTAATCTCTTCCGGTCTGAGGAGCTTCCTCTTAACTTCCTCAATCCAAGAATCCGGAAAGA
Source organism: Thermococcus sp. (assembly GCF_027066465.1). Lineage (GTDB taxonomy): Archaea > Methanobacteriota_B > Thermococci > Thermococcales > Thermococcaceae > Thermococcus. The sequence continues at coordinate 12,353 of NZ_JAMONU010000067.1, read as the reverse complement.
CGCACCTCGCGAGAAGGTGCCGCTCTTCCTTCCTCAGCCTGTAGTGATTGGCCACGAAGTTCAGGGCAACGCTCTTCCGGTAGCCCCTGTTGAGGAGGTACTTCAGGTCTCTGTACGCCTCGGCCAGCATGGTGGAAAATGGGGAAAGCCTCAGATAACCTTTTCGAGGGTCTCGCCGTCCTTGCCGGTGTGAATCCTGAGCCTTATCCTGCCGGCCAGCAGGGAGCTTTTGACCTTCTTCGTCAGAATCTCGTCAACCTGAAATATTCCCGCGGGGTGCTTCATCCATATTTCGATTAGTATCGGCTGTCTCTCGTCCCCTTCATTGATTTCGACGCGCTCTATTGCCAGGGCCGAAACCGCGTGTATGTCAACGCGGTCCTTCTTGTGGACGAGCCTGCTCCTTCCTGCCTCCATGTCGCAGCCGTCAGCGATGGTGACGAGCGAGCCCTCTATCGTCGTGCACGGCACGTGTTCATCGTGGGTGTATATCGCGTTGAGCGTCAGGGCCTTTAAGAGGAGGGGGTCGCGCCTTTCAAATACCTCAACTAGCTTTCCTATTATCGGCTCCGCTAGAAAGACGCTGAACTCGTAGTGGTTTATCCTGTGTATCATGTTGCCTATGTCGTGGAAGAGCGCTCCGAAGGCAACTACAAACTTGCTCCACCAGAGGGGCTTGCCGAGCTTCTCTGCCGTCGTCTGGATTCCAAACTTCTTAAGGATTCTAAGCAGTTCCAAAGCCCTTCTCGTCGTCAGGAGGACGTGAACCGGACCGTGGTCGTTGAACTGGTAGACGTTGAGCACTATGTAGTTCGTCGTATCGAAGTAGTAGTGGTACTCCTTGAAGGTTCTCTCGTAGGCCTCGAAGAGCTTCTCGTCGTCGAGGAGTTCCCTAATCTCCTTCAGAAGTTCCTCCTCGGTGTACATTCTCCCACCGCTCTAAGAAAGGCGCTCAGAATTTAAGGGTTTTGAACGGGATTCGGTGAAAAAAGCGGGCGTTCGTTGTTGGGTTTTGACGTATCTCTCCCAATCCTTTACTCAAGCATGCCCTCAAGCTCGAGTATCTTCTTCGAGCGGAGGTAAACCACTGGGATACCTTTCTCGCGGAGGCGCTTCTTCAGACCCTTGTCGTTGGTGCAGACGATAACGCGCCCGTTCTTGACGGCGAAGTCGTAAATCTGGTCGTCTATCGGTCTCTTCCCGAACTCCCCGATTTCGACGGTCTCGAAGCGCTCAGCCAATTTCTTGGCCATTCTAACCGCGAGCAAATCCTTCCCGCGCGTTTTCTTCTCGATGACGTTAAGCTCTTCGAGAACGACGTTTGGAACGACGATTTTGAACTTCACGTCAAGGATTCTGTTAAGCTCGGAAACTATATCCACTCCAAACTGGCCGGGGACGAGGAGAAAGTTGGTGTCTGGAAGGACTAGCCATTCGCGTCCCATCGGGACCACCGGAAGGGAAAAGAGAAGGGGGTCACTCCTTTATGAAGCCGTAGCCGATGAGGCGCCACCTTGAGCCGACTTGCCTGCTGATGGCGACCCTGTCTCCGACTTCAGCGCAGACGGGAATCTGGAGCTTGAGCTCGACCTCGTCCTTGCCGAGCCCGGTGACGAGACCCATCGTTCTTGCAGTTCCAACGTTGAGGAGGAGGACCTCCTTCCTCTTTATCGGCTCGACCTTGAGCTCGTCCTCGGTTCCAACGACGCGCTCAAGCAGGTGGACCTCAAGGCGGAGCTCGTTCCACACCGGGGGCAACTTTCCGGGCTTTCCGACGACGTTTCCGGCCATGAGGTCGCCCTTGGTGAGGTAGGGGTCGAGCTTGGTTCCGACGCCGACGAGACCGCCGGGATAGGCTTCATCAACGAAGTGTCCTCCGGCCTGGAGCGAGACAATCTCGGTCGTTATCGGCTCGTACTTGATTCTGCCGTGCTCCTCGTAGGGAACGCCGGGGCGAATCTCTATCTCGTCGCCAACCTTGAGCTTTCCCTGAACTATAGAACCGCCGATGACGCCGCCGATGAGCTTTTCCGGGGGCGTTCCGGGCTTGTTCACGTCAAAGCTCCTCAGAACGAGCATCTTTGGCGGCTTGTTCGGGTCGCGCTTTGGCGTTGGAATGAACTTCTCTATTGCCGCGAGCAGAACGTCAACGTTCGCGCCGTGAAGTGCCGAAATCGGGATTATCGGGGCGTTCTCGGCAACTGTTCCCTGTATGAAGTCTTTAATCTCCTGATAGCGCTTCATGACGGTTTCTCTATCGACGAGCTCAATCTTGTTGAGGGCGATGACTATGTTCCTGTTGCCGACTATCTGCAAAGCCATGAGGTGCTCCCTCGTCTGGGGCATGACACCTTCGTTAGCCGCTATAACGAGAACCGCACCGTCCATAAGTGAGGCTCCAGCCAGCATAGTCGTCATCAGCGCCTCGTGGCCGGGAGCGTCTATGAAGGAAACGCGCCTCTCAAACTCGGTTTCTGCACCGCAGTACGGACAGACCGGGGAGGTCGAGTATCTGCCGCACTTCGGACACTTCCTTATCTCGGCATCGGCGAAGCCTATCTTTATCGTGATTCCCCTCCTGAGTTCCTCGCTGTGCGTGTCAGTCCATATTCCGGTTAGAGCCTTGGTGAGCGTTGTCTTTCCGTGGTCAACGTGACCGACCATACCGATGTTAACCTCGGCCTGCTTAAACTTCCTCTTGGCCATATCTCTCACCCCTAAGGCTAAAAAGTGGGGACGTTTATTAAGGTTACCCGGGAATGGAGAAGAAAAGGGGCTTCAGAAGATTATCTTCAGGTTGACCTGGACGATGTTCGGACTTATGGTGTTGCCGTGGACGGTCTTCTTCCTTCTCTCACCCTTCTCCCTTGGCCTGAAGCCCGGTCCCTTCGAGAGGAGTATCTTAACCCTCCTCGGACCGTGCACGTCGGGTCTCATCGGGAAACCGTCCTTGTCGGTTCCCCCTGTTATTCTGAGCTTCGCGTCGTCCGGAATGCTCTCGTCCCCGAATATCTCGCTGAGCTTGAGGCCGAGTTCTTTCGCTGAAATCTCCTCTCCGATTCTCTTTCCTATGAGCTTTTCGGCTTCCCCACCGGTTATCTCAACCTGCTTTGCTATACCGGTTTTCGGGTTCGATATAACGAGCTTGAACGTGGCCATTCCTCCCACCTCCATTCATCAGCGGGATTCATTGGGCAGAGCCCTATCCCGAGCGCTCTTGAACGGAGCGTTTAAAAACCTTACCGTGAGGTTTAAATACAACCTCGGAAAAGTTTGGGACAGGTGATGGTATGGCAAAGGAAAAGACCACACTCCCGCCGACGGGAGCGGGGCTCATGAGGTTCTTCGACGAGGACACGAGCGCCGTGAAAATAAGCCCCAAGGGAGTCATAGCGCTGACGCTGATACTCGTTGCCGCTGAGTTCCTCCTGCACGCCTTCGGGCCGAGCATATTCGGTTAAAGGAAGCTCGTTTTCTTTAATCCCCTTGCGTTGAGTTCTTCGTTTATTATCGCCCTGACGACTTCTTCGAGCTGTTTCTGAACGAGGGTCTCAACATCAGCCTTTATTTTGTCTATGTCGTGCCTCAATCCCTCGAGGAGCCTTATGTACTCCCTGGCCATCTCAAGCTGACCCTCCTGCCTCACGAGCTGTTCCTTGAGGTGCTCGAAGTCCTCCCTCATAACCTGGAACTTTCTAAGCTCGTGCTGTAGTTCTTCAATCTGTCTCGTCAGCCTGTAGTTTTCCTCTTTGAGTTGCTCTATAAGCTTCTCCTTGGCTTCAAGCTCACGGACGAGGTTGTTGTACTCCTCGGCGATATCGTGGAGCCTCTCAATTTCCCTCAGCGGGGGAACCTTTCCGTCCCCGAGTATTATGACGTCCGGTCCAACGTTAACTATGTCGTTCGGCTTAATCTTGAGCTTTTTTTCGTTTGTGAGTATGCTCTGCCCCTTTCCGAGATTTTCAATCTCCCTCATCCTGAGTATGAAGTAGAACTGGTCTCCCTCAACCTCAACGTTTATGTCCGTGACGTAGCCGAGTATCTTCCCATCGATGAGCGAGATTACGAACTTGTTTACCAGCTGGTTTGCCCTAGCGTCTTCGGGCATAGCAACCACCGAATAACCTTGTTCGCCACTCTACTTAACCTTTCCGCCAAACCTTTTAAAGTCCCGAAAGAACTTCAGCCCGGTGGGGAGAGATGATAATATTCGCCGGGCGCTCCAACGTCGGAAAGAGCACGCTCATATTCAGGCTGACCGGTAAGAAGGTTAAGCGAGGTAAGAGGCCCGGCGTGACGAGAAAGCCTGTTGAGGTGGAGTGGCGCGGGAAAAGGATAGTGGACCTCCCCGGCTTCGGTTTCATGAGCGGGCTTCCAAAGCACGTCCAGGAAAGGATAAAGGATGAGATAGTGCACTTCATCGAGGACAACGCCGATGAAATAGAACTCGCGGTTCTCGTCGTTGACGGGAAAGCCGCTCCCGAGATTATAGAGCGATGGGGGAAGAGGGGCGAGATTCCGATTGATGTTGAGTTCTATGGCTTCCTCAGGGAGCTTGGAATTCCGACGATAGTCGCCGTGAACAAGATTGACAAGGTCAAGAACGTTGAGAGGACAATAAACTTCCTCGCCGAGAAGTTCGGGGTTCCGTACTCCGAAATACCGGAAACGTTCGTCCCCGTCTCGGCGAAGTTTGGGGAGAACGTTGAGGTTCTCAAAAAACTCATGGAAAAGAAAATGCGCTCACAGAATCTCTAGGACGAGGTGCGTGTTGGTCTCTTTTACCCCGTCGAGTGATGCTATCTCCTCGAGGATTTCGTCGAGCTTCGTCTTATCAGCTTCTATTATCAGGTCAACGTCGCCTGTAACGCGGTATATCCTCTTAATCTTGAGCTTCTTTATCTCCTCGTAAACGTGCCTCCTCTTCGTTGGTTCAATTTTGACGAACACGAAGACGTCGCCCTTCTTTTCACCGAGCAGTTCGAGGGCTTTCTCCGTCAGGTCTATGAATCCCCTCCCAGTTCTTATGTAACCAAGCTCCTTGAGAACTTTGAGGTGGTTGCTTAAGGCCTGCCTCGTTATCCCAAGCTCCTTTGCAAGCTCGTCCTGGGTCTTCTCGACGGTGTGAACCTCTATCGTCTTGCCGTCTTCGTAAAGTTTTCTGAGGAGCTTAATCTGGCGGGGAGTGAGCGAAGTTTTGTCCTTCATGCCGGCACCTCCTTGTCTAATAAAAACTCGAACTGGCTAAACGTCAAACCTAATCTTTTCAATCACCCCTAACACACCAACTTATTTATAAGTTTTTCCAGAGCGGAACGGGAGTTAAAATTTTTAACCGGCCGATGAAACTAAAGAGCATGAACAAGGCGAACTACACGAGAGACGTTCCACCGGACAGGCTCGAACTCCTTTCTGAGCTTTCCTCCCGCGATGCGGTTAAGGTCATGGTCGTTGGGGGACTCGACACCGGGAAGAGCACCCTCGTGACCTTTCTGGCGAACGAGCTTCTGAACCTCGGCAGGAGCGTCGCCATAGTGGATTCCGACGTCGGCCAGAAAGGAGTGCTACCCCCTGCAACGGTCAGCCTCGCGTTCCCCGATGAGAACTTCTCCAGCCTTTCTGAACTTAAAGGGGCTGCCCACTACTTCATAGGAACAGTTTCTCCGGGCCAGTTCATAGGGGAGATGGCCGTCGGGGTTAAAAGGCTCGTTGAAATCGCCGAGAAAAACGCCGACGTTGTTCTGATAGACACAACGGGCTTTGTAACTGGGCCGGGCTTTGAAATGAAGCGCCTTAAGGCGGAACTCGTGAGGCCCGACATAACCGTTGTCCTCGAGCGTAACGACGAACTGTTGGCCCTCTCAAGGGTTCTGGGCAACTACACACAAATCGTCAGGCTCAGTATGAGTGAGAGCGCCAGACCCGTTCCCAGGGAGGAGCGGAGGGAGATACGCTTTGAGAAGTGGAGGACATACTTTTCCAGTTCCCGCCTCGTCGAGTTCGATACGGCTGAGGTCGCCGTCACGGGGACGTTGCTCTTCAACGGCCGTCCCCTCGACGAGAGGGAAAGAACGCTGCTCTCAAGGGTTTTCCGGTGGCTCCTTTTGGCAGGCTGGGAAAACGAAGGGCGCTACACCGTGGTAAAAGCCGACGAGGATAGCTTTCCGAGGGGCTACCGCTCGGTTCATGCGGTAGACTTTGAGAAATTGAACAACCTTCTCGTGGGCCTCATTGATAAAAACGGCCTCTGCATCGGTCTCGGAATCCTCAAGTGGGTCAACTTCAGCTCGGGCCTCCTCCAGGTTCTAACGCCGCTCTCCGACGAAGACGTCTCAGAAGTTGCGGAGGTCAGGTTCGGCAGGATGAGGGTTCTCGAGACGGGGGAGGAGCTTGGTCTCCTCAGGAGAGACGAAATCTGAACCCATAAGGTTTTAAGGCGTAACCTCAAATGCCGGACGGTGGTAGCTTGGAGGCGAGGGCTTTCATCGAAATCACAAGGCCGCACAACTGCGTCTTAGCCGGGGTAGTTGGTCTTCTCGGCTCCATAGTCGCGGTCGGTCACTTTCCCGAGTTGAGCAGGGCGTTGCTCGTCTTCCTAGTTGTCACGCTCGGCTGCTCTGCAGGAAACACAATAAACGACTACTTCGATTACGAAATAGACAGGATAAACCGGCCTGAGAGGCCCCTGCCAAGGGGTGCGATGAGCAGAAAAACGGCCTTCTGGTATGCGATGGCGCTCTTCACAATCGGCCTAATCCTCGCATCCCTCATAAACGTCTACGCCTTCCTGCTGGCGGTTCTGGCTTACACCACGATGTTCCTCTACGCATGGAAGCTCAAGCCGCTTCCCTTCATAGGAAACCTCGCGGTCGCCGGTCTGACCGGTGCCACACCGCTCTACGGTGCGATAGCGGTCGGGAAGATAGGTCTCGCCGGCTATCTGGCCCTGTGTGCCTTTCTCGTTAACGTTGCGAGGGAGGTTATAAAGGACATAGAAGACGTCGAAGGCGACCTCACGAAAGGTGCCAAAACCCTTCCAATCGTCGTAGGAAAGAAAAAAGCCGCCTACGTTGGAGCGCTGTTCGCGTTCCTTACGGTCATAGCGTCTTTCCTGCCGATTAAGGCCGGCGTGGGCCTCAGCTACCTTGCCATGGTTCCAGTCGATGCAATCATCCTCTACTCGGCATTTCTAATCCTCCGCTCGCAGGACAGGAAAACTGCCCATCTCTCGCAAAAACTGCTTAAAATAAGCATATTCCTCGCCGTAATGGCGTTCCTGATAGCTTCGCTCGTGAGGTGATGAACATGGAGTTTAAGGAGAAAATAATTAGAGAGCTTGAAAGCGATGAACTCTGGACCGTTCTCACCTTCAAGACCCCGCACGGTCCGAGGGTTACGATGGAGGAGCTTGTCAAAGCCGTTGAGGAAGCGGGCTGGAGGGTAACCTTCAAGGCCAACTGGTGGACGGCCGATATACCCTACGGCCTCATAAGGCTCGACCTTGAGAGGAACGGAAAGGAGAAGATTCTCCTCGGCAAGTGGATACTCGGAAATGAGTGCGAGCTAATTAGGGTTGAGAGCCTCGACCTCGAGCGCGGGAAGGAGGAGTTCTTCCGCATGGTGGACAGCATAACGTCGACGCTGATACACGACCCGGTGATAAGGACCATGCGCGAGCAGTACTGACGATGGGTTTTTATCTTTGCGACCCTTTATCCCTCTCTGGGTGGTCTTGTGGGAATTGACCCAGATTTAGTTCTCCGAGTACATCTAAATAAGGATGAGGTCATCAAAGCCCTCACCGGATTCCTTATGGAGAAGGAGGAAATAATATTTGCCTACCTTCACGGTAGTTTCCTTGAGGGCGAGTTCTACCGGGACATTGACGTTGCCGTGTACGTTGACCCTGAGAAGGTCAAGGACTTTCTCAGCTACGAGCTCAAGCTCGCGGTTGAGCTTGAGTTGCTTCTCAAATACCCGGTTGATGTCAGGGTTTTGAACGACGCACCGCCGGCTTTCAGGTACCGGGTTCTTCACGGAAAGCTACTCTTCACCAAGGACGAGAAGAAATGGCTTGAGTTCTACGACCTGACGGTTAGGGAGTACCTCGACTTCAGGCACTTTGAAAGGGAAATGAGAAGGGAGCTCCTTCACAGGGGCTCGTAGAAGCCTATCTCCGGTTCGTAGATTTCTCCCTCTGCCAAGAGCTGGCTGATGGCCTCTTCGATGATTTCCTCGTCGAACTCCTTGGAGAGCTTCTTGACTATGAACTTGTGCGACAGGGCTTTGCCCTTCTCGCGGAGGAGGTTCATGACAGCTTCCTTCGCCTTCTCAAGCTCCGGATTGGCTGGTGTCTCTTCAACCTCCTCGCTCGTTTCCTCTTCTATTAGCTCCTCCTCAAGGGTTCTCTGCTCGAGCATCATGGTGTAGAGCTCGTCTATCGTCAAAAGCAACTCCTCGTCAACACCTTGGTTTTTGGCTATGACCTTGGCCTTGGCCGTTATGCCGTAGCGGTCGTAGATTTCGAAGGCTATCTTTGCCTTCTCGGCGTGCTCGACCTTGTCGCGGAGCGTTTCAAAGCGGTGGAGTATCCAGAAGTTCGGGCTAACCTTCGCAACTCCCTCGACGAGTATCTGCTTGTCATCGCGCCACTCTGCAACTTTTCCGATTATCTGAACTAAATCTCCTTTCTTCACGAGCCTTATGAAGCGCGTGTCGTCCCTGAAGCCGAGAACCCAGATGGTTCCGGTTCCGTCGTCAATCTGGAACTTGCCGTAGGTCTCGTCGTCGCTTATCACCGGCTCCCTGACGACCGTGGCGACAACCTTGACGCGGTAGACCTTTCTGGCGTCGCGCGTTATGAGGTAGTTCGGCTCGAAATCACCCTCGCTCCTGACGTAGTAGCCGTCGAGGATGTCCTTGATGTAGACCCTGCTCGCCGGAAGGCGCTTCTTCATAGCTCCTCACCTCCGAAGAAGCTGATGACGTTCTCAATCTTCGGGAGTACTTTCTTCTCAAGCTCCCTTATCTCCTCCAGTGCATCCAAATCGGCGTCGCTGAAGTCCTGTATGACTTCGCCGAAGATGTGAACGCCCTCATCACCCCTTATCACCCTGCCGATGACCCTGACGACCTGGCCGTTCTCGGGGAGGACGTTCTCCTCGCTTTCGACGAGTATGACTCCAGTCCCGTCGTCGAGCCAGAAGGTGTAGTCAAGCTTGTCAACCTTGAAGGCCTTGCCGATTAGGGAAACCCTCGTATCGTCCTCTCTAATCTCGGCAATCTTCCTCTCGACGGCGGGCTTTCTCCGTCTGAACCTAACCTCCTCCATTTCACTCACCACCGAGGGTCTTCAAAACTTCCCTCAGCTCTCTCCTCGCGAGCTCTATCTCGCGCCTTTCATCGACCTCTTCCCAGGTTCTGGCCTTGAGTAGAGTTCCAAGGAACTTGTCCTCGGTGACGTTGCCCCTGACGATTATCTCCCTGCCGAGGAGCGGGTAGTAGGTCTCCTCCGCGAGCTTTCTCCCGGCTTCTCTGAGGGTCAGGCCCTCTTCGATGAGCTTCTTGAGTCTCTCGTCTATCTCCTCCGGGCTCTCGCCGAGCAACTCGGCCGCGTCGTCGCCGAAGAGGGTAACCCTGATGTAGCCGGTTGAGTCGTCCAAGCCAAAGTCGAGGACTACCATTTTCACGGGCTTTACTGCCCCGTGTTCGGGGCAGACCCAGGTGTTGGTGGACGGGTCGTAGTCAACCTTCCGCCTGCATTCGGGGCAGGAGTCGTAGGTTATGACGCGGTAGAGCCTCGCTATGGTTCCCCTGAGCTCGACGAAGCGCTCATTTCCTTCGAGGTCCTTAATCTTCACCCTTCTGTAGTTGAAAGTTTGAACCTCTTCAAGGGGCGGTATTTCGCTGACCCTCGGGTCCTCAGGGTTCTTGATGATTCTCGTCCTGAAGTTGGCGTGTAGCTCCACTCCCCTCATGCCTTCCTTGACGAGGGGGTCTATTACCTTGATTACGTCCCCGGAGTTCAGCTCGTTGTAGTATCTGCTAACGAAGTTGTCCCAGAGGACGAGCCTAGCCTGTCCGGTTGAGTCGTAGATTATTAGGTTCGCAACCTGCCCCTTTGAGCCATCCTTTTTTGTGTACTCCCTTGGCGGGAACTTTCTGAGAACCCTCGCGACGATGTTCACGTTGCTCATTCCCGGCACGAGGTCCGCTATGTGGAGGAGCTCCTCCCCCTCTTCGAGCCCAACGCCAAGCTCCTCGGCCAGCATTACGGCTGCTGCATGCTCTGAAATTCCATGTTTTCTGGCTATCTCCTTTATCCTTTTCTCTATCTCCCCCTTTGAGAGCCCCCTCTCCCGTATGATTCGGTTGATTATTTGCTCCTTTGTAAGGCCTACCATAGCACTCACCCTGATGGTAATTCACGTTTCGGGTATTTAAACTTTTCTTTTTTAACTCCTTTGGCCAAAAAACGCCAAGATTTCCTTGATTTGAAAGAAATGGGATAACTAAAAGCTCAAGAAGTCTTTTGGGTTCCACTACTTTCTCTGCTTTCCTCCGGTTCCCCTTCAAGTTTCTTTATAAGGTCGCTGTATTCGGCGTGGACAACCTTTTTGAAGGCCTCCTTGATTACGGTCGGGTCGTTCTCGGGAAAGCCGTAAAGCTCGGCGAACTTCTGTGTTGTTCCTAGGAGTTTTGTCCTCTCGTAGGGCTCGGCGTAGATTAGGCCCATCTCGATGAGCTTCTTTATGTGCTCGTAGGCCTGGCTTCCGCGGAGCTTTATGATTTTGCTCTGCTCTATCGGCTGTAGGTAGGCTATTAGGGCGAGGGTCTTCAGCTCACCGGTTCTCAAGTCGGGTCTCGGCATGAGGTGTATCACCCTCTGGCTGTACTCCTGCTTGACCTGCATAACGTACTTGTCGCCCAGAACCTTTACAACCTCTATTGCGCTTTTCCGTTCAGCGTATTCTGCCGCTATAAGCTCGATTAGCTTCTCAAGGTAGTCGAGGGACTTTATGCCGAGCGCCCTAGACAGCTCCTTGACGCTCAACGGCCGTCCGGAAACGAAGAGGGCCGCCTCGACGAGGGCCTTGTCCTCAAGTAGTCCCATCGTCAACACCTTGAGAATGTTCCCCCGGAACCTATTAAAACTTCCCTAAGACCATAAAATTTATAAACCCGCCACGACAGGTATGAATCGGCACGGCGGCCATAGCGGCGGGGTTACACCCGGTCTCGTTTCGACCCCGGAAGTTAAGCCCGCCAGCGTTCCCGGGTGTACTGCCCTCCGGGAGGGGGCGGGAAACCGGGAACGCCGCCGGCCACTCAAACGCCCGGGTGGTGTAGCCCGGCCCATCATACGGGACTGTCACTCCCGTGACCCGGGTTCAAATCCCGGCCCGGGCGCCAAAATTCTTCGTCTCAAAGCCCTCTCCTATTAGGCAATTGCCGAAAGACTTATAATGAATAACGATGAGTAACAACCATGCTGGAGAAGGAAAAAGAAGCGCTCGCTAAGAGAATAGCGGGCGAAATAACGCTCTCTTCCGACCCGGGAAAGACGATGAGAAAATGGCGTGAGATTTTCGGCATAAGTCAAACCGAGCTGGCCGAGTATCTCGGTGTTTCTTCCTCCGTTATAAGCGATTATGAAGGTGGAAGGAGGAAGAGTCCCGGGGCGTCCACCATAAGGAAGTTTGTGGAGGCCCTTCTGGAGATTGACGAAAAGCGTGGCGGAAACGTGATTAGGGCTTTCAGCAAGACTATTGAAGGAGAACTGCCCACGAGTGCGATACTCGACATAAGGGAGTTCGCGGTGCCGGTCACGATTAAAGACATCATCAACGCCGTAAAGGGCGAGGTCGTTGCGAATCCCCACCTCCTCGACAGGCGCATATACGGTTACACGGTCGTGGACAGCATAAGGGCCATCCTTGAGATGAGCAGCGAGGAGTTCCTCAAGCTCTACGGCTGGACAACGGAGAGGGCGCTCGTGTTCACCAAGGTAACGACCGGAAGGAGTCCCATGATAGCGGTTCGCGTTCAGGGACTTAAACCGGCCGTTGTGGTTCTTCACGGCGTAAAGAGGCTTGACGAACTTGCGGTTAAGCTGGCCGAACGCGAGAGGGTTCCCCTCGTAATCTCAAGGGCATCGAGCGAGAGCGAGCTTATCTCCGGCCTCAGAAAATTGGTTGAAAAGACGGAGAAGGAGTTCTAAATTTCTTTCCTCCTCCAGATTCCTTCCTCGGCGAGCTTGGTTAGCCTGTCCCGTATGTGAATCAAAACGTCGCTCAGCGTCTTTTCGTTATCGTAGTCCCTTACAATATTCTCAAGCTCTTCCCTCGGAAGGT
>NZ_JAMONU010000066.1 GCF_027066465.1 Thermococcus sp. | reverse complement strand
GCCTCAAGCAGGGCCGACTGCGTCTTCGGCGGGGCGCGGTTTATCTCGTCCGCGAGCAGGACGTTCGTGAATATCGGCCCCTTAACCAGCTCGAAGGTTCCAAGGTTCTGACGCCACACCTTGGTTCCCAGTATGTCCGCCGGAAGAAGGTCCGGTGTGAACTGGACGCGCTTGTAGTCGAGTCCCAGAACCTTTGCAAAGGCCTTGGCCAGCAGCGTCTTTCCAAGACCTGGGTGGTCCTCAAAGAGGACGTTTCCGTTCACGAGCGCCGCGGCGAGCGTCTCCACGATAACCTCCCTGTTCCCAATGTATACCTCGGAGATTGCGTCAACAACATCCCCAACCGTTGAAACCATATCCTCAACCTTCATCTTCCACCCTCCAGTGCCTTTTCAACCTCTTCAAGCGCCCTTTTAACGAGGTCTGCCCTCTTTTCGAGTTCCCTCCTTTCGACCCTCTTGAGATACCAGCCGGGCGTGAAGGATGAGAGGCAGGGTTTGGAATACTCTATTATCGGCTCGCATATACTTCTTATTCTGTCCTCCCCAAGGATTCTGCCGTAGTGGGTGAGGTATATGACGAGCGGCGTTTTCCTGGCCCTGACCACGAAGTCCTCTATTGATGATTTCGCCCTCTCAAGCTCGGCATCCCCGAGGAAAGAAAGCTTAAACTCGTGCCTCTTCCACTCACCGACCAGGTAGTTCTCGAGGTTCTTCGACGTCAGGTAGTTCTGAACGGCAAGGGCCGCCAGCAGGACGGTCGAGGCGAGGACCAGCCAGTCGAAGTAGAAGACGAGCCTTGGATAGGAGTTCTGCACGTAGGGTCTGAGGGCATAGTACAGACCGTAGAAGGCAAAGACAGCCACGATGACGTTGAGGTTCTTTATGAAAAACCTTCCGCTCAGCACTCCCGCGGATTCGAGGGCGGCCAGGGCGTAGGATACCAGCACACCAGCCGAGACGTACAGGAAAGGCTTGGCAAACATGCCGACCCTGGACAGCTGTGAGGAGGCCATGTATATACCGTAGAGCAGGACTGCTATTCCAACGCCCCTCAGAGCGAACGCCTTTGCGTCAGGCAAGTCTGATGACATGGCCGAGAGGGTAACCCCGAGGACCACAAACGCCGCCGGAAGCCTGTAGTCTATGCCAATGTTCACGAGGGGGAGGGTGTAGACGGCGACAGCAATACCCGCCCCCTTTACAAGGGTTGCAAGCGACCCAGACTTAGTTGTGACCCTGATGATGGACGACAGGAACAGCGCGGCAAACGCTATCTCCACGCTCAGAAGGTACGGCATGAGGTAGTCCCTGAAGAGGGGATGCCTGAACAGCACGTAGACGAGAACCATTATGACGGGGTAGAAGATTAGCGAAACGTCAGCCCTCCTTCCCATAGCAGTCACCTCCAATCGCTTCCCTAAGGTCTCTGTAGAACTTCAGAAAGTCCTCCTCTCCGAGTTCGTAGAGGCTGTATCTGGCAACCTCAAAAACCCACGTCAGTCTCTTTATGGCCTCGGCCTTCTCCGGGAACCTCTTCGCGAGAGCCTCGGCTATCTCCTCGGGAGTTAAATCCTTCACCCTCACAAAACTCCGGGCGTACCGCAGGAAGCACTCGTTGTACAGCCTCATAATCTCCTCCCTGAAATCTACGACCCTCACCTTAACCCTTTCGCCAGTTTCCCTCGCCTCAATGATGTGAACGCCCTTGGGCAGGCTGAGTTCAAACCTCCTGCCCCTTCCAACCGGCTTCCCGTCCACAACCAGCTCAACTTCCCTCCTCGCCTTAACGACAACCCTCTCACCAATCCCGTACACCGGCGGCTCCCTGTCGAGGACGAGAACCCCCTTCCTTTCCCTCGAGACCCCGGATATGACCTTTCCGAGCCGCTCCCTCTTCTTGTACGCGAAACCTGCAACCCCGAACAGCGGAACGAGGAGAAGCAACCAGAGGAACGATGAAACACCGGCAACCTTAACCTCAAATTCCCTCTCCGCCGGAAGGTGAAGGCTGTCCCCTTTGAACTCCACGACACCTTTGAAGCTCCCGGTTGATGTTGGAAGAACCGTGAAGACTGCCCACCCGGAGGCGTTTGTATAAGCCCTGTGAGTTCCGAAAAGATGGAGCGTAACCTCGGCGTTCACCAGCGGGTCTCCAAAGGCGTCGGTCAGCCTTACCTTGACGATTCCCCTTGAGAGCCTCTTCATCTGAGATGTCACGACCTGAATTCTCGTGGGTGAGAGCACCGTTACGGTGTAAGCGGCGAGCGGATAGCCCTCGTAGGCAAAGGGAACGGTGTACCTTCCGGGCTTGGCCGTAACGTTGAACTCCGTTGAGAAAACGCCGTTGGCGATGGGAACGGAAACAGTACCCCACGGAAGGCCTATGGTGATGTTTCCCCTGGTGACACCCCTCAGTGTTCCGTTGACCCGAACCTTCCTGAAAACAACCCATTTTGTTGGCATCGTAACGTTCAGCTCAACGACGTGAACCGTAACGACCTTTTCCGCCCTCGACGTCTTGGAATCCCCTGGATACTGAAAGAGCAACTCGTAGGAGCCGGGTTTGGTCAGGTTGGCCGTAAACGTGAAGTAGCCGTTTGGACCAGTCGTTGAGGCAGATAGGAACCGGTAGGTGGGGGCTATGAGGTAAACGCTGATTTTCCTGCCGATGAGAGGAGTTCCGTTGGCCAGGTACAGCCTCCCCGAAACCGTAACGTTGCCCGGCTTGGAAACGACCGTCGAAGGCAGACTTAGTATCGTTCTCTCCTTGACGGTGACGACGGGGTCGCTGT
This sequence comes from Thermococcus sp., assembly GCF_027066465.1. Classification (GTDB taxonomy): domain Archaea; phylum Methanobacteriota_B; class Thermococci; order Thermococcales; family Thermococcaceae; genus Thermococcus. The sequence continues at coordinate 244 of NZ_JAMONU010000066.1, read as the reverse complement.
TGGACGGCATGAAGAACTCGTTGCCCAGGTAGTGGGCGATAATTACGTAGTTCCCTGGAGGAAGCGAATCCGGAACGGTGCAGTTAACGGCAAATTTTCCATTGATTACGGAACCGCGTCCAATCACTATTCCCCTCGAGTTCTTTGACTCGTTGAGCGTTATCACGACGGTTCCGAGGGCGGGCTGGCCGTTGTCTCCGAAGACCGTTCCCTTGACCGTAAAGGGCGTGCCCGTTGTTATCGT
>NZ_JAMONU010000065.1 GCF_027066465.1 Thermococcus sp. | reverse complement strand
GGGAAGATGGAATCCACAACGGCGAAGCTCCCTGTTTCTGCCAACTCGCTCAGAAAGGGCATGTGCCTGAGGTTGTAAACGCCGTTTCCGTCGAGACTTATCAGGACGAGCTTTTTTCTCATCTTCACCACCGGTGTCAGCCTGACGTGCACTCATCACCGCTCAGTGGGATGGAGCGGTCATCATTCACCGGGCTTCATTGGTCAATTCGGTATAAATTCCTTCCGAGCCATTCGTCGAGCGTCTTCTGCCTCGCGAGGCTTCCCAAGATGTAGCTCCTCTTGAGATACTCCTCGAAGGGGTGCTCAAGCCTTCTCCGTATCGCGTCGAGAGCCTCGTTGAGCCTCTCAAAACGGCCGACTGGATTGTTTAAAGCTTTTTTCACGCCGAGGCGAATCTGCCAGACGCCAACGGGGGCGTAGTACTCGGGCGTTACCTCTCTGAAGACAACAACCCTCGCCTGCCTTCTTCTCGCCCTGAGGGCTTCGAGAACGCTTAAACGAGCGGCGTGATAGGCGCCGGCCGTTTCCCTAACGTACTCCTTCCTTCCCCGGAAGTCCTCGTAGTCGTGAATCACACTCGGCTTCTCGCTACCGAAGAGCGACCCCTTGAGCCAGACCTCCAAAAGCTCGAAGGCGTAAGACTGGGGCATCAGCAGAACGGCGTAGCGGTTGCCGAGGAAGCGGTAAAAGTAAACCTCATAGTCGTTTATCTCCGGGTAGTGCAGAATCTCGCGCCTCAGGTTTTTGCCGATAGTATCTTGAACCGCTGTGATGCTCCACCTCGTGGGGACGAGCTTCCTCTCAATTCCCAGGAGGCCCGCAGAGAGAAGCCGTATGATGTAGTACTCGTCGAAGTCCCAGTTGTAGAGGCGTATTATTGCCTGTTCGGCCCTCAGCTCGTCGCTCACCACGTAGTCGGTTCTCCTTGGGATTTTCGGATTCTCGGTCAGCTCGAAGTCGAGGAGTTCCGCTTTAGGCCCGATGGGCGGAGCGAACTCGCTTGGAAGAACTTTGAGCACCGGCTTTCTTTTGAGGATTACCTCGCTGTCCACGGGTTTTATTGACATCGCCAATTCCTGAACCTCGCTCAGAATCCTTCCGCTCTTCCTTACGTTCACATCTGCCTTTGTCTCGCCCATGACGAGCAGGGAGCGGTAGTAGAGTATGTCACGAATCGTTTTGTTCTCCCACTTGAGGGGACTGTCGAGATAGCTCGTATTTCCCTCGATTGGGGGAACTAGCGGGCCTATTCTAACCTTCGGATAGCCGTACTCTCCGACGAATATGCTCGGAGGGGAGGAACCGAAGAGGTGACGTTTGTTGAGCTTTTGTTCCACCGTACGGGCTACTCTAAACCTCTCGAGAATTGGACAGGTCGGCCTTCCACAGAGGAGCTTTCTCCCCTTGCAGATTGCGCACAGCTTTGAATTAAAAAGCTCGACCATCGGTTCTAGTAGGTATGTGCATATATACGCTTTACCCCTCCAAAAAGCTTAAAAACCCCCGCCTGCTCATATACCTCTGGCGTGCCGCGGTAGCCTAGCCTGGTAGGGCGCCGGCCTGCTAAGCCGGTGGGCGGTGCCCACCGGGGTTCAAATCCCCGCCGCGGCGCCATTAATTTCTCTAGGTTAGTGCCGGGATAGCCTAGAGGCGAGGCGAGGGACTGCAGATCCCTTTCACCCGGGTTCAAATCCCGGTCCCGGCTCCAAACTTTTTCTAAAAACTCCTAAAGAAGAGATAGACAGACGAACAAAAGAAGAGGTTAAAGCTTCAAAGAAGCATCCTCGCGTCGACGGCGACGGCGCCGTCCTCGTAGGCGAAAATCGGGTTGATGTCGAGCTCCTTAATCTCTGGAAGCTCAAGGGCAAGCTCGCCGACCTTGACGATGATGTCCGCCAGTGCGTCGATGTCCACCGGCTTCTCACCGCGCGCTCCGGCTAAAATTGGGTAAGCCTTGATTTCCTTAATCATCTCGAGGGCTTCTTCTTTGCTTATCGGTGCGACGCGGAAGGAAACGTCCTTGAGAATCTCAACGAAGATTCCACCAAGACCGAACATTACCGCCGGGCCGAACTGCGGGTCGCGTATCATACCGACGATAACTTCCTTGCCGAGCGGGAGCATCTTGTAGATTATGACGCCCCAGAGGTCGGCGTCGGGCTTGTACTTCTTGGCGTTCTCCATGATGGTTCTGAAGGCCTCTCTAGCTTCCTCGTCGTTCTTGATGTTGACCTTAACGCCGCCGGCGTCGCTCTTGTGGATAATCTGCGGAGAAACGATTTTCATGACGACGGGGTAGCCGATTTCACGGGCGAACTTTACGGCCTCCTCCTCGCTGGTCGCGACCTTGAAGTCCGGAACCGGGACGCCGTAAAGACGGAGTATCTCCTTCGCCTCGGGCTCAACGAGGGGCCTGTTTTCAGCTTTTGCCTTTTCGATTATCTTCCTTGCCTCTTCGACACGGCTCATTTCAATCACCTCGTAAGCTTGACGTTTATCACTCAGAGGGAAAGGTTAAAAGGGTTTCCATTTGCAAAGGTTCTAGGGAATGTCCCGGAATTGAAAAGAACTTAGAAACCTTCAGCTTTTCCTCAGAGTTATTTCAAAGCTTCTGTCCCCCTTTGTTACGTCCATAACGAGGCTCTTGTCGTAATCAATGAACTTTGTGTTGACTATGGAGTACCCCTCCTTTTTCAGGAAGTCCGCAATCTTAAGTCCGAGGTCATCGAAGAACTCCGCGGCCATTGTGGCCAGGCTTGGCTCCTTTATGCCGAGCTCATCGTGGTAGCGCCTCGCGAGTTCAAAGACGTCGCTCATGGTAACCACCGTTAATAGTATCCCTCAGCGTTAAAAACACTTTCGCCGAAAGGCTTAAATTGGCTCACTCTAACCTATTAGAGTGGTAACTATGGGGAGTGCCGAGAGGGGAGAGCAGTACTACCGTTCCGGCAGGGTTCTCTGGGTTGTGAAGTCGGGGAGCAGGCTCTACGGAAAGGTTCTGGGAACTTACCCCTACTCAGTGACGGTTGACTTGAAGGGCG
>NZ_JAMONU010000064.1 GCF_027066465.1 Thermococcus sp. | reverse complement strand
ACTGGACGAAGAAGTACGTCGAGACGAAGACGTGGGGCCTCGTTCCCTCGTGGAATATCCCTATCAGGGCCAGGAAGATGGCCGAGACGCTTACGTAGGCCCCACCAACGGTCTGGGCTTTGTTGAGTGCCGTTGAGATTAGATAGACAGCGAAGGCCAGCACGAAGAACGATGTAACCACCAGGCCGGCGTTGTAAATCCAGGGCGAGTTCGCATTGGTCCCGCCGAGGTCGCTCAGCGCGTTCCTCCAGAATGAGAACCAGGGGTTTCGGCTTATGCTCCATGCAACGAAGAGCCAGTAGACGAGACCGCCCGCAAAACCGCTCCACGCGAGTTTTTTCGAGACCATTTTGACCCCCTAATTCCTTCGAGCTTGTGCGTAAAAACCTTTTATGTTGGTTGAGGACTTCCGTTGGTGGTGGCATGGAGTTCTTCGAGTGGGAGAAAGTGAGCCACAACACCTTTGGCAGGCCGTGGAAAAAGGGAGATGTCAGCCGAGGGCCGAGAAAGTAGCCTCCGCCAGTTTCTTCACCGCGTCAACGTAACCCCTCCAGTCCATCGCCTGAATCGCTGCCGGATGAAAAAACCTGTCTATTATCACCGGGGCAAAGAGGCCGAAAAGGACAACGAGGATTCCGAGGACTAAGTTAATTGCCACGAATAGCGGGATCTCGTGCCTCTCCGTTTCTTCATGCTCCTCATGTCCGTGGTGTCCCTCGACTGGCTCTCCGCGCCAGAGGGTTATGAAGAGCCCGAAGTAGGCCCACGCGGCTATCGCGCTCGTTATTATCACGACGGAAGCCACGAGCGGGCTTACCTGGAGGAGGGCGTTGAAAATCAGCATCTTGCTGAAGAAGACGTTGAGGGGCGGAACACCGACGAGGCTGAGCGTCGCCAGGCCGAAGAGGAAGGTATTGAGGGGCATCTCCCTGCCGACTCCAGCTAAGTCTTCGACCTTCACAGCCCCCCTGCGGTAGATGAAGGCTCCAACCGTGAAGAACAGGAGGGTCTTCGCTATCGCGTGGTTGACGATGTGGAAGTCGATTGCCATCAGCGCGAGCTGGGTTCCAACGCCGAGGGTCATGAAGAGGTAGCCCATGTGGAGTATCGTAGAGTAAGCGATGAGCCTCTTGACGTTCTTCTGGACGAGCATCATAATCGAGCCGAGGAATGCCGTCGCCGTTCCGAGGACGAGGAAGACGAGCGAGAGGGTCCTCCAGAAGGGAAGCCCGTGGAAGAGCGTGTAGGTGTAGCGCGCGAGCAGGTAGATTCCGACGACCTCGACGAAACTGCTGAGTATCGCTCCGACGGGAATCGGCGCGCCTGAATAGGCGCTCGGAAGCCAGTAGTGGCCGGGGAAGATTGCGCTCTTGACTATAACCATAGCTAAAGTCAGCGCGAAGAAGATGGCCAAAGCGAGCGTTGGGTCGCCGAAGAGCTTTGTAGTTACCGGGAAGGAAACCCCGTGGAACTTGGCGCTTAGATCGGCCATGTTGAGGGTTCCGAAAGATGCATATATGAAGCCGAGAGCCAAAAAGTAGAGGCTCGTCGCGACGGCCCCGCTGATACCGTACTTGAAGGCCCCTTCAACGGCCTCGCTCCTGTTGCGGTAGAAGCCGACTATCGCGTAGGCGCTCGCGCCGATGACCTCGAGCATGACGAAGGCGTTGAAGGCATCTCCCGTCATGAAGGCCCCGAGCGTTCCGGCCTCAAGCCCGAGGAGGAAGGTGTAGTAGAACTCGAGGCCGTGCGTCCTTATGAATTTCGCCGAGTAAATTCCCGCGAGGAGGAAGCCGAATGTGGCCGTTAAAACGAGCGTCGCCGAGAGCTTGTCCACCTCGAAGACTATGCCGATGGGCGCTACCCAGTTGCCGAAAGCGTAGACGAGGGGTTCACTGCTCGAATAGGCCCTATTGAACAGCCAGATTCCAGCGAGGAACGTAACGGTGAGGGCGATGAGCGAGTAGGCTATTACAATTCCCCTCTTTCTGCCGGTCATGAAGGCCACGAAGGGCAGGAAGAAGGCGAAGCCGAGCGGAATTACCGGAACGAGTCCGACCCCCATGCCATCACCTCAGTCGAAGATTTTCCTCGCGTAGTCCTCGAAGTAGGCAACTATGCTCCCCTTCACTTCCTTCTCATCGAGCGTGGAAACGTCAATCCAGTGAACGTAGAGCCACTTTCCGTCGTCGCTTATGTCCACCACAACAGTTCCGGGCGTGTTGGTTATCGAGTTTGCAACGAGAACCTTTCCGTAGTCGCTCTCAACTTCCAGCGGAATCCTCACTATGCCGGGGTTGGCCTTGAGCGTGAAGACCCTCTTTGCCACGTCGATGTGCGTCTTGGTTTCCTCGATGAGAAAGTAGCGGAGGGCGTAGACGATGGCATAGAACCACCTCTTCGGCGAGAAGAACTTGAGCTCGTTCTCCACCAGCCAGTGGCCGACGATGAAGGAAACTATGAGCGCGACTATCGAGCCCGTAACTATGTCGTACTCTGTGGCCGAACCCGTGTAGAACAGGTACGTTGCCAGCACTATGAAAAACGTCGCCGGTGAAAACCTGAGCCTCATTCGCCCTCACCCCCCATTATCTCGGCCATGTCCCTTGCATCAACCGTCCCGTGGAGGCGGTAGAACTGTATCGCATAGGTAGCCAGCAGTATGTTCATGGCCATTCCGATGACTATGGCGGTGAGAACCAAAGCTTGCGGAACCGGGTCAACGGCCCTGCTCAGGAACTCCTCAAAGGTTATGTGCTTCTCGTAAATCGGCGGGAAGACCGGGAAGACAAGGCGGTAGCCGATTAGGATGAAAAGCATGTTTATGGCATCTCCCATGACGTTGAGCATTATGATTTTCTTAATCAGGTTGGAGCGCGTGGCAACTCCGTAGATTCCGAGGAGTATCATGCCGAAGAGCGTCAGCGTGATGTATGCGAGGAGGAAGCTAATCATCGACCTCACCCCTGAGGACTGTCTTGAATATCCACTCCGAGACGCCGAGCACGAGGAACACCGTCAGGAAGCCGAAGGTTACGGCGGTGTATTCGCCGACGTCGAGGTTGAAGAGGCCGGTTTCTCCGGGCAGGAGGTTTATCTCGAGCACCTTACCGCCGTATAGGAAAACCGGAGCGAGAACAGTGGCGAGGATTAAAGCTAAGCCGAGGGCGTAGGCAGAAATCGTGTGCCTCAGGTTGAGGCCCTTTCTCTCAAGGGTGAACTTCGAGAACACCGCGAAGAGCAGGAGCAAGGCAACGGCCATGGCTGAACCCGCCTGAAAGCCGCCTCCCGGAGTTAAGTGGCCGTGGAGCGCTATCGAGGCTGAGATTGCGACTATCATCACAACTACGAGCTTCGTGGTTGCGCGGGTTATGAGGTCCATCTGCCTGTGCGGCTCCTTCGCCTCAAGCTCCCTAACGATGGATTCCTGCTCCCTCGTTAGTCTCAAAACGCTGAACGCTCCCATTATGGCGAGGAAAAAGACGAAGGTCTCGAAGAGCGTATCGAAGCCGCGGTAGTTCCAGACTATGGCAGTAACGACTTCAGGGCTGTGGCTCGTGAGACCCTCGTGGGCGAAGGCGTGGCCCAGGTAGAACTCGCCCAGAGGCCTCAGCTCGGCCCCTCCGAGTCCGAGAACGTTTATGTAAACCACGGCGTATGCGATGAAAAGGAACGCGAGGAGGAAGGAAACAGCAACGATAACGTCCCTCTTCATTCTCCCACCTCGTAGCGCTCCGTTTTGCTTATGGCGAGGATTACGAGGGCGGTGTAGGCTCCCACTGCTATGGCGAGGTAGGCAAGGACTATGTCCGGGGCTGCCAAGATGTAGAAACCGAGGGCGAAGAACGTTGACTGGACGGAGCTCAAAGCGAGGGCCTTGAGCAGGTCGTGCTCCTTCATGGCAAGATAGCTGAAGACGAAGCCGAATGAAACGACTATCGCGAGTATCGCTAGGTGTATTCCAATCATCTCACCATCCTCCTGAAAACGAACTCCCGCTCCTCCCCTTCACTGGGCAGTCCCTCATGCTCCCGGACAAGTTCAACAACATCCTTCCTCTTCGGCAGGTCCTCCTCGAGCTGGTCAACAACAAGCCTGGGCTTCTTTCCTATCCTTCCAAAGTAAACGGCGGAAACTATTGAGTGCGTTCCGGTCGGTGCTATCAGGAGGATTAGAACGCCAACGGTGAACGCTATGCCCGCCATGAAGAACCTCTGGGCGCCGAGGGGATGGTAGACGAGCGCGACGAGGCCCGCTCCAAAGACCGGCAGAACAGCCCCCCCAACGGTTCCAATGGTGGCAGCGTGAGTCCTCATGTAGAAGTCGCCGAACCTCAGCAGACCTATCGCCGCTATGAGGTCGTAGACCGCCCCAAGGAGTATCGCGACCGAGCCGATGGTGAATATTATGTCCTCGATAATCATACCTCCACCTCCCCGTAGAGGACGTACTTGGTGTAGTAGATGTCCAGCATGAAGGCCCACAGGGCCAGGATTATCGCACCGCTCGCGAGCATGATGGACTTGAAGTAGATTCCCAATATTACCATGAACGCCGCCATGTCGAAGGACAGGCAGTCAACTGCGAGGATTATGTCGGCCGTCGTCGGGCCTTTGATGGCTCGAATCCCGTAGAGCACAAAGGCGAAGGTGTATATGACGGCCGCAAAGTAGAGAACCTCGTTGAAGACGACCTCAACGTTCATGCGAACACCCCCAGGAGAACTATCAAAATCGCCATCACAATGGCGAAGCCGCTTATGAGAGCGTTCATATCGAGGTTCCTCGCCTTGCCCCAGCGGGCGAGCCTTTCAACGGCCCTTATCAGGGGCATGAACATAGCCTCGTCGAGGTGCCTCACCGGGTAGTCGAGCGCATCGTCGTAGTCCCTGATGAGCGGCACCTCGTGCTTCGGGATAACCTTCACGAGCGGGAGCACGCGCTGGAGGTAAAAGTTCTTGGCTGTTGACGTGAAATAGTCTGCGGTATACCGAAGTATGTCGCCAACGTTGTAGAATATCAGCAGGATTTCACTGACCTCGTCGGTCGGTATTCTTCCAACCCTCCAGCCGGCAAACGTCGTGAGCATGAGGAGTGTGAGGGCTAGGAGGGCGCCGGGATGTGCAAGAAACAGCTGGACCGGGTTTTCGGGGAGGGGGACGCTTAGCTCTTCAAGCGACCCCGTGAACCAGGGGAGTAGCACAAACGGGAACACCGACACTATGACGCTGGTGAGCGCTACAAAACCCGTAACCGTCCTTATTGGGAGGGGTATGTCCTCCCTCTCGACCTCCCTCTTGCACAGGAGCCTGTTTATTCTCCTGACCTGAATTATCGAGGCCAGCGGAAACATTCCGAGGAAGGTTATTGTTAGAACCATCAGCCACAGCAGAACGTTTGCGCTTCCCAATGCGGATGTGTATATCAGCCACTTGCTAACGAATGCCGAGAGAGGGGGAACGGCCGCCATTGAAAAAACCGAGAGGGTGATGAGAAGGGCGATGACGTGGCCGCGGAGGAGCTTTCTCAGGGAGCAGATGTTGGGTTCCTCGCCGTAGTGCTCTATCGCGCCGAGGCCGAAGAACGTCGCACTCTTGTAAAGAACCTGATAAAGTATGTGGAGAATCGCACCTATTAGGGCAACGCTACCGAGGATGCTCCCCTTCAGGACGATGGCACTTCCAAGCGCGAAGTACGCTATTCCGACATCCATAACGCTGTGGTATGCAAATTTGCGCTTGAGCCTGATTTCCTTGAAGGAGTAGAGGGTCGCAAAGGCCGTTATCGTTCCTATGAAGGCGAGGATGTAGCCAAAGGTGCCGTTTGCCGGAAATACAAAGAGGTAAAACCTCATTATAAGGTAAAGGCCAAGGGCCTCCCCCAGCAGGAAGACCGGGATGAAGGGGCTTGGAAGTGAGCGGTACGCTCTTGGAACCCAGACGTGAAGGGGGAATGCCCCGCTTCTGACAAGGGAAGCGGAAAGTAGGAGCGCCATCAGAAGGGTCTGGTTGGCGGGGAGCCCTCCTAGGTTCTCGCGGAGGCCTCCAAACGTTAGGTGGTGCATATCTCCAACGGCACCGTAAGCTACGCCCATTACGGTGAGGAGGGGAACGATGCCGAAGATTTGGGTCAGGACGAGATACTGCACTGCCGACCTCTTTGACCCCCTAGTTCCGGATGTTAGAATCATAACGGCCGTAAAGACCGCAAAAAGCTCATACGCGAGGGTTAGCCTTTCGACGTTGTCGGTAACGAGGAACAGCAGTCCGGAGAGGAGTGCCATGTTGGTCGCCATTGTAAGGTATCTGGAGCTCCCCTTAATCTCGTAGAAGGGCAGGTAGAGGGAAAGGGCAAGGGTTACAAAGGCAAAAACGAGAAGAAAAAGGGCCGAGAGCGGGTCCACCCTGATGCTCGTCGGCAGGAATGGCAGGATTTCCCCCGAAAATCCTTCCAATCCTTTAAAGGACACTGCGAACACAACGAGTGACGCAAGGAACGTGAACAGGTATGATACCCTCCTGCCAGTAAAAAGTCCGACGATTCCCCCTATGAGGAGCAGTCCGAGGGCAAGTTCTGTCGCGCAGACCATCACGGAACCACCCCGTAGAAGGTTATCTCCTCAACGAGCGGATACGCTAGATATGCCGAAACAAAGATAAGAACCATCAGGATGAGAAGTGAGGCCGTTATTACTGGATGGGTGCGAACTTTTTCGGCGTTTGGTTCCCCGAAGACGTTTCTCGTTATCCACCTGAGTCCAACCCAGAGAAAGACCGTTGATTCAGCCAGGACCATGAGCACGGGAAGCCACGCGAGCGCCGAGGCTCTAACTAGGGCGAGGTCAGCAACAAGTTCAGCCTTGCTGAACGCTATGCCCATTGGCGGCAGTCCGGCCAGTCCAAGCAGGGATATCCCCCAGGCAAGTCCGTTTATGGGAAGGACCCTGCCAAGTCCCCGAACCTCCCTCAGGTCGAGGGTTCCGAGGGAGTACGTGAAGGTTCCAGCGGTGAGAAAGCCGAGCCCCTTGACGAAGGCGTGGGTTGTCAGCTGGAACATCGCCGCTTTGAGGCCGATGTCAAAGCCCGGTGCTTTGCCCGTGAGGCCGAGGACGGCGTATGTCAATCCGGAGAACATTATTCCCGCCTCTGCCACCGTCGAGTAAGCGAGCAGTCTCTTGGCATCTTTCTGGACAGGATAGTTGAGTATCGGGATGAGGAGCGTGAGGGAGACCATGATGGCCATAAAGTAGAAGACCCAGACTGGAAGGGAACCGATGAACTGGATGACCCTCGCGACGAGGTAAACGCCCATCTCGACCATCGCCGCGCCGTGAAGGAAAGCGCTCGCGGGGGTTGGGGCCTCCATCGCGTCCGGAATCCACGAGTAGGTCGGGAACTGGGCGCTCTTGGTGTAGCCCGCTATGAGCAAAGCTAAGAACAGCCAGGGCTTTATATCGGGCGAGACCTTCGAGAGCGAGAACAAACTTAAATCGTGGAGCTGGGTGAGGCCGATGTAGATGGCCGTGTAGAAGCCTATCATAGCACCAACGTTCGGGATTATGAAGGCCTTGAAGCCAGCTCTCCTCGCTTCCTTGGTGTTGTAGAAGCTCACGACGCCCCAGCAGGCAAGCCCCATCAGCTCGAAGAAGATGAGCAGGCCGAGAAAGGTCGAGGAGTATATGAACCCGAGGGTGGCACCCTCAAAGAGCGTCATCCAGGCGTAGAAGAGTCCCCTGCCCTTTCCTCCAGGGTGTCCGACGTTCCTCTCGCTCATGTACTCGACGCCGTAGAACATGAAAATGAATCCCGCAACGGCAACGACCGTGCCTATCAGAACGCTCATGGGGTCGATTATAATGCCGTAAACCTCGCCGAACTGGAGGCTTTTAAGGTAAGTGATGTGAATAAGGCCCTCGCCCTCTGTCACGTACAGAACGGCAACTCCGAGCTGAAAGACGAGCGCCGCGAGAAGGGAGGAGAGCATTATAACGTCCGCCTTTCTCTCGTCGAACCTGAAGAGGATTAGCCCTGCGATAAGGGGGACTGTGAAGGTAAGGGTTGCGAGAAGTCCTATCATCGCCCACCCTCCACGTGAGACCAAAATCCATTAGGTTTGTCTAACGAACCTTTTTAAAGTTTTTCGTTCTTTTTCGAAAGAATTTTTACGGCATCACCACCTCTCTGAAACTCAATAGGCGAACTCACCTCAAGGCGCCGAACTTCTTAAACACCCCTTCGAAGTAGTCCGAGACGAGTTCTATGACGTGCCGGCCGTCAAATGGAAGGTCTGAGACGACCTTCAGGGCCTCCTCCACGTAGGCCTCTGCCCTTCGGACCGCTTCGCTGAACGCCCCCGACGATTTCATCCTCTCGAACAGCTCGAGAAGGTTCTCCTCGCTCGGGTTCTCAAGGACTCTCTCAACGAGCGATGAGCCGTAGGTTTCCGTGTACAGTATCAGGGGGAGGGTGGTCTTCCCGTTGAGCAAATCCTTGAAGCGGTCCTTTCCGGTTCCGGGGAAGTAGTCGAGGACGTCGTCTATTATCTGAAACGCCCTGCCCACGAGCGTTCCAGCTTTGTCGAGTTCTCTCCAGTAGGGTTCTTCGAGGTAATAAGCTGGAAGTGCAAAAGCCGCACCGAAGAGCCGTCCAGTTTTTCCGTCTATTATCCTGTAGTAGGTGTCGAGGTCAAAGTGAACGCTCCCGCGCACGGCCTCCTGAAGGATTTCGGCCTTAACCATCTCCTCAACGACCTTCGCGACGTAGTCCACCATTTCGACCTTCTTCCCCGCTATAATCCTCAAGGCCCTAACGAAGAGAAAATCACCGCTGAGGACGGCAAGCTCCGGTCCCCAGCGCATGACGACGGTCGGGTTGTTCCTCCTTTTCTCCGCCAGGTCAATGACGTCGTCGTGAACTAAACTGGCGGTGTGTATTAGCTCCACCGCTGAGGCGAGGTCGAGGGCGTCGTTCTCATCGAGCTCAAGACCCCTCGCAACTGCCAGGGTTATCCTCGGCCTTATCCTCTTTCCTCCGCTTCTGATTATGTACTCCCCGATTTTCTTCGCGAGCTCAACGCTTCCCTCAAGGGTTTCGAGGAGCTTCTCGTCCAGCGATTCCATTCCACACACCTCCGACCCTAGCGCCGATGAGGACGCCAAGCCCTATCGCGGCCACGCCCGGGTACACCATGTTCAGGGACATCAGAACGAGTGCCGCGAACTCGATGGCGATGAAGGGCAGCATGTAGACGGGTCTTTTGACGGCCGTGTACGAACGTGCGCTCGCCGCGTGGAAGAGCGTGAAGGCGAGGGCCACGAGAAAGGCCGAGAATGTTGAACCCGTGAAGGAAACGGGAAGCTGAAGTATGAAGTTGACGGCCACAAAGGTTCCGACGGCGAGGAGGACGTACTGGCCGATGCCGAGTCCGAGTCCTATCGCGAGGCCGTCCCTCCGTCTGGAGAGGTAGAACTTAGCAACCTCCACCGTGACAGCGGTCGCGAGGGCCGTTACGAGGGTCCTCTGAAGTGTTGGGTAGAGGGACACAGTGAACATGGCAACTATGCCGTAGAAGGGGATTATCACCGAGAGCGCCAGCGCAAGACCGGAGCCGAGTATGAGGTCGTGGGGAGTTATTTTTCTGACCAAGATGTAGAGAATGCCCAGTGCTGTAAAGGAACCCAGAATCATCGCGACCATTCCCGACGGGTTCGGCTTCGCCCTAACTCCGAGGGCTATCCCCACGAGTTCGCCGTTTTTGTAGGCGAGCAGAACCGGGAACGAGCCCTTTTCACAGGTTACCTCAAACTTGTACAGCTCCATGTCCTTTGACTCGCTCTCGTTGAGGGCTTTGAAGGAAAGAACCCTTCCGTAGTTCGTTAGTATGAAGCTCCTTATGTTCTCGAAGTAGCCCTCCGTGAACTCCTCCCTGAGCTGGGGACTCATGTAGTGTTCTATCAGCGAGAAGTTGCCCGTGTTGATGGCCTTTACGAACTCCTCCATAAACGCGTTTGGGTTTGCATGGCCCGCCGCAACCGGTTGAAGAAGGAAAGCGAGGAGGACCAGCGTGAGCAGGGACTTTTTCTTCATCATCTATCCCTCACACGGCGCGGGCGATGACGCTCATGAGTTTAATGGAGAGGTTCTCGATTACTGGTATTCTGTACAGTTCTCCTTTTAGGGCTTTCCACATGCCGAAGGCCGCGTAGACGTACCAGAGGGCCAAGACGTAGAGCGACCAGCCGAAGTCCGGGTAGCCGGGGTACATGTGCCAGGCTCCCATGAAGGCAACCCAGAAGAAAAAGCCTACAACGCTGGAGTATGCCGCGTGCTTCCTCAGGAACTCACTCGTGTCCTTCATCAGCATTACTGGAATCGCTCCAACGAACCCGAAGACGTAGGTTATAAAGACGTCCGAGAACTTTTCACCCATTTTCCCACCTCCCAAGCTCCTGGGCTATCGCCGAGATAAGGTAATCGTGCCTGTGGTCGAGCTTTGCCCGGTAAAACCTAAGCCCGAGCTTTTCAGCAAATTCCCGGTATTCAACGTCGAGCTCGTAAAGCGTCTCGACGTTCTCAACGAGGAAGCTGAGCGGGTAAACCAGAACCTCCTCAACGCCCTCCTCCTTAAGTCTCTCTAGGACCTCCGGAACCTCCGGCCCGAGCCAGTCACCTTTGCCGAACCTGCTCTGGAAGGCCATCTCCCACTCGAGGTCAAAGCCCCTCATGACCCGTTTTGCCAGCTCGGTGTGACTTTTCAGGTAGGGGTCGCCCCCCTCGATGACCTTCCTCGGCAGGCTGTGAACGCTTAGAACAACGTAGGGGTTCTCAAAACCGCTCTCAGCTAGGCCCTTCTCGATGTTGTGCCTGACCCAGGCGATGAACCTCTCGTTGTTCCACCACTCCCTGACGTAGGGCTTCTCGCCGAATAGCTCCCTGACCTTGAGCAGGCACCTCTCGGTTGTCGAGCTGGAGTAAACGTGGTAGAGGGGAAAGACGAGGTCGAAGCCGTCGCTCAGCTCCTCGAGGAGGGGTTTAGAATAGCACATGCCGAGCGCTATCTCGTGCCCGGTTCTCTCGCTCACTAGCCCGGCAATCTCACGCATGTAATCCACGAGGGGACTTTTCCCGCCCATAACCGCGTAGTGGTCCCTAACTGCCCGGGCGCGGGCCCTGGCTATGCGCCGGATTATCACCTTTGCCCCGGGCACGTCGAGGCCTATATCCCTTCTCACGTCGTAGAGAAAGCGGAATATGAAGTCCTCAACTTCATCGGACGTCGTCGGCGCCCCCATGTAGGTGAAGAGAACCCTCAAGGTTTCACCTCCAAAAGAAAATGAAAGGGTCACTTCTCGTTTAAAACCGCGCCGAGGTTCTTCGCGAGGGTCAGGAGGAATCCAAGTCCCTTCTGGACGTCCTCGTCGCGGAGGTAGCCGAGAGCGGCTGTCATTCCTACCCTGGGAACCTCCTTGGGGTTGGTCTCTGCGAGGGCCTTGAGCAACGCTTTGACGAGTTCCTCAACGTTCGTACTGATGTCGTTTACTTTCTCAGCCTCCATTCCCCTAAGGGGTTCAAGGGCGGCGTTGCCTATCGCGGTGAGCCTTAATACTGCCTTTTCCTCGGCTATGGTTTCAAGAAGCTTGTCCCCGTTCTCCGTGAGGGACTTCAGCAGACCAAGGGTTCCGCTCTTTTTCAAAGCCACGGCAACCTCAACAAGCTCCTTCACGGCGGAAATTTCCTCAGGGGTGAAACTGAGCTCGCTCATCTTTCTCACCTCACAGCCTCAAACTGTCGAGCCAGCCCCTGTAGAAAGCGGCCTTCATCTCCTTTATGAGTGGACTCTTGAAGAGCAGGTAGCACGCTCTCTCGTACCCGTCTCCCGTCCACTGGAACTCACAGTTGGCGGTGAATCCCGTGTGATAGCCCACTCCAAGGCACATCGTCGGGGCAAATTCAGCTATTGGGTAGCCGCCGTGCACCTGGTGTAGTATGCTCGTGGCTGAAACTATCGCCGCATTGTGAAGTGGGACGCCTGCCGTTAAGAGTCCGAGGGGCGGCATGCTCGCTTCGCTGACGATGTAGACTTCATCGTAGCCCGGGTAGCGAAAGTCCGGTCCCTCAACCTTTGCCCAGCGCGGGTCTTTTTTATCTGCCATGAATGCCATGACGTCGGGAATCGCTATGGGCGGAACCTTGATGAGGAGGTCATAGTCAAGCTCGATGTTTTTGGTGACCAGTCTGTCCTTGGTTATTTTTTCATGGCCGTCGTGGTGGACGAACTCCACTCTGGCTTTTTCGAACTCCCTCTCAAAGAACCTGCTCACGGTCGGGCCAAGGCTCCTCGCTGGGCCATCGCTCGGGTGGACGACCTTTATATCAACATCAAGTCCCCTGACTTCGAAGTAAGCCCTCAGAGCCAGTCCCATCTCGAAGGGATATATACCGCATCTGTAGGGCAATTCCGGAACGTAAATAATGACCTTTCCGCCCCTGAAGTTGTAAAGGGCCCTCCTAAGCTCCAGGGCTCCTTCAAGGGTGTAGTTGTGGTAGCCGTGCTCGGCAAGGCCTTTGTATTTATCCCAGACATACTTGATGCCGAGACCAAGAACAAGGTAGTCGTAGTCGTAAACCCTTCCGCCCTCGGTCTTTACCCGCCTGTTATCAAGGTCAATCTCGGTCACTTTATCGATGTCAACCTTGAAGCCGTAGACCTTTTCGGCGTTCTTTATCGGCGCCCAGGTCTCGTACCCCTCGGCGGAACCGAGCGCGACCTCCATGAAGAGAGGTGGCATGTAGTGCCTCTCGCTTGCGGTTACCATAGTTACGTCAACGTCCAGCTTGAGCCTATCAGCTTCTGCCTTCAGATAGCGAGCGGCAACGAGACCTGCCGTCCCGCCTCCGAGAACCAAAACCCTTACCATGGTTGCACCTCCGCGGTTTCTATTCCGATTATGATTGAGTGGGGTATATAACCCTTTTGATTATCGCACCTAATAGGTTCGGAAAGAGAGTCGTCCGAAAGAGATATAAGAACGAGCCTCGAAAGTTAAACCTGAGGTGGTTCCATGACCGTGCAGTCGGAGACGGGAACGGAGGTTATCGCGGGGCTGATATCAATACTGCTTGCTTTTGTGTTTGTGCTGATAGCGTTCTTGGTGCACAACGTTGTCTGGGTCGTTCCGGGGATGCTCTTCGCCCTGGGCTACCTCATATGGGTCTTCCACAAACACGGCATGCCCTCCGCCAACAGTCCGAATGCAAAAGGCTGACCTTTTCTTTTATGTTCTTATTCCTGGGAAAGCAATACCCAAGATTGGTGCTCCGAAAACATTATAAGTTTGGGTATCGGTAACTTGAGTTTGAAGAGTGAACCAAAGAGGTGACCGGCTATGGACCCGGTGTTGCTGTCGAGAATACAGTTCGCCCTGACCGCGGGCTTCCACTGGATTTTTGTGCCCGCGAGCATAGGAATGGCCTTCATGGTCTTCCTGCTCTGGACCGTTGCAGCGATAACGAACGAGGAGCAGTGGCACAAGGCGGCAAAGTTCTTCACCAAGTGGCTTGGAGTTTTCTTCGTCCTTGGGGTCCCAACGGGAATCGTCATGGAGTTCGAGTTCGGCGCCAACTGGTCGCAGTATTCAATGTTCGTCGGCTCAATCTTCGGTCCCCCGCTGATGCTTGAAGGCCTCTTTGCCTTCGCGCTCGAGTCAACGTTCCTCGGTGTGCTCCTCTTCGGTATGGACAGACTTCCAAGGGTAATAACATGGATTTCCTCGTTCTTTGTGTTCCTCGGTTCGAGCCTCTCTGGTCTGTGGATTCTCATCGCCAACAGCTGGCAGCAGACCCCAACCGGATACATCATCAGGGACACCCCCCTCGGTCCGAGGGCCGAGCTGACGAGCTTCATGAAGGCCGTCTTCAACCCGCTCTTGGTT
>NZ_JAMONU010000063.1 GCF_027066465.1 Thermococcus sp. | reverse complement strand
CCGGGAAGTCAAATATGGTCTGGTGAGAGGTATGGGAATAATTGTTGAGGCCGTCTATGAGAACGGCGTTTTTAAGCCCCTCAAGAAGGTTAACATTCCCGAGCGGGCGAGGGTTAGGATTAGGGTCGAGATTTTCGGCCTGCTGAAGGACTGGAGTGTGGACGCTCAACAGCTAAAGGACGAGCTGAGGGAAGTTCATGGCTGAGTACTTCGCCGACACCTACGCTCTCGTCGAAATTCTGAAGGGAAATCCAAACTATGAGAAGTACTCTTCGGCGGAGCTTTACACAACAGAGTTTAATCTTTTGGAGCTGTCATATGCTCTCGTTAGAGACTTTGGAGTTGAGAGGGCTGAGGAGATACTGGAAATCGTGAAAAGCTCAGTTACAGTCGTTATTCTGGAGGTTCACCACTACGTCCTCGCCTCCGAAATTCGAATAAGAGAGAGGAAGAACGGAAAAAAACTGTCTCTCATAGACTGTCTCGGCTACGTGATGGCCAAGAGCCTGGGCGTGAAGTTCCTGACTGGGGATAGGGAATTCGGGGAAATGGAGAACGTTGAGTTCGTGAAGTAGCAAACGCTTGAAAAATTGAAAGGCTAAATCTTGATTGAGATTTCGGCCTTGTCGCTCTTCTTGAGCTGGATTGCGAAGAGCTGTTTGTCGTATTCCTTGTGCTTCAGGTATGTAAATATCATGAGCACGAAGAGGGTGAAGCCAAGTAATGGGCCACCTACAACTGCTAGCTTGGTTATTGGGGAGTCGTATTGCAGTGCTCCTTCCATGATGGCATACCCAAGGACAGCGTTTCCAACACCTGTGATTATCCAGCCGATTAAGGAGGCTTTGAAAGCCTCGTAGGCTCTCCTGGAGGCGAGGGAATAGGCCTTTTCAAGCTTCTCTATCTCTGGGAGGTTGGAATATTCCTCCCATTTTCCTTTTCCCTTATTGATGCAGTTCAATATATCGTGGGGATTCATAGCCGAGAGTTCTTCGTCGTATGTTTGCAGTAGTATGAACAGAGAACCAATGAGTAACATAAATGCAAAAACTACTATAATTGAGAAGTCAGCGATTCCAAGACTCTCCATTATGGCTCCGAGGATGGTAGCGCTGATAAAGCCTATAAAAATGGATTCGCCTACTTCAACTTTATACACCTCGGTCCTAAAACATGGCCCGGCCATTTCCCTCCTCCCTCCGGGTACTTATAGATTTCCCTCCTCCCGGAGGGTATAATATCTGGGAGAAGGCCGTTCCGAAAACCAAAGCTCCCCCTTCTCGCGTGAAAACCTTTTTATTCGGAAAACCGAACTAAAACCGGTGATAGTCATGGTGAAGGCCAGAGTTGAGAAGCTCTGCACCGACCCGGAGCTCTACATCATCAGGATTGACGATGATGAGATTAAGTACTTCGAGGCAACCTGGTACATCCCAGAGGGAATAACCTACAACGCATACCTGATGAAGCTGAAGGACGCGGTTGTGCTCTTCGACACGACCAAGGCGGACTACGCAGACCTCTTCCTCGAGAAGCTGAGGGAACTCGTGAACCCGGAGGAGATAACGCACATCATCGTCCACCACACCGAGCCGGACCACAGCGGGGCACTGCCGGAGGTCCTCGAGGCCAACAACTATAAAGCCCAGGTCATCGGAACTGCCTTTGCTAGGAACCTGCTCGAGGGCTTCTACGGAAAAGACGTCGTTAGGAACTTCAAGGTCGTCAAGGACGGCGAAGAGATGAGCATCGGCGGAAAGACCTTCCGCTTTATCACCGTCCCCTGGCTCCACTGGCCGGACACGATGATAACTTACGTCGTCGAGGACAGGCTGATATTCAGCTGTGATGCCGGCGGTGGTTACTCGATTCCAGAGACGATAGACGACAGCGACGAGGAGGTCGTTCAGCGCTATCTGCCTTACGTCACCAAGTACATCGTTACCGTTATCGGCCACTACCACAAGTACATCGTCCAGAACATCAAGAAGCTCAAGAACCTCGGAATCGTCGAAGACGCCAAGATGATTCTGCCCGGACACGGGATAGCGTGGTGCCACAATCCGAAAAGAATCTTCGAGTTCTACGAGCGCGTCGGGGCCGGCGTTCCCGAGAAGGACAAGGTTCTCGTGGTCTACGACTCGATGTACGGCTTCGTTGAGCGGAGAATGGAGATAGTGCTCGACGAGCTTAAGAAGCTCGGAAAGAAGCCGGTAGTTTACTGCTTCACCGACAGGGAGGCTCCAGCAGTTAGCGACATCCTTGGTGAGGTTCCGAGCGCGGAAGCCATAATCATCGGCGCCTCAACCTTCGAGGCCGAGATACACCCGCGCATACGTTATACCCTCTTCGAGATACTCGACAAGGCCAACTACGAGAAGCCCGTCCTAATCGTCGGAGCGTACGGCTGGGGCGGAGTTGCAGGAAGGAAGATAGAGACGCTGATAACGAGGAGCAAGTTCGACCACGTGGCTACCGTTGAGAGCAAGGGAATGCCAAGCGAAGAAGACGAGGCCAAACTGAGGGAAGCCGTCAGGAAGCTCGTCGAGTGGGTTCGCCAAGCTTGAGATTTCTTTCGCTTTTCCATTTCACAGGTTTGAACCGCAAACCTTATAAGGCCGAATAAACAACATAAGTTCGAGGTCTGAACATGGCGAAGTGGAGATGCAAAATCTGCGGTTACATATACGATGAGGACGAGGGCGACCCGGACGGAGGGATTCCGCCGGGGACAAAGTTTGAGGACCTTCCCGAGGATTGGGTCTGCCCGCTCTGCGGTGCACCCAAGGACCAGTTTGAAAAGATAGAGTGAGGTGGTTGAGATGCTGAGCGAAACCATAAAGAGTGGAGACTGGAAGGGGGAGAAGCACGTCCCCGTTATAGAGTACGAGAAGGAGGGCGACCTCGTCAAGGTCGAGGTCTCCGTTGGAAAGGAGATACCGCACCCGAACACCCCGGAGCACCACATCGCTTGGATTGAGCTGTACTTCCACCCCGAGGGAGAGAACTTCCCGATTCTCGTCGGCAGGGTTGCCTTTACCAACCACAGCGACCCGCTG
>NZ_JAMONU010000062.1 GCF_027066465.1 Thermococcus sp. | reverse complement strand
GAGCCAGTGAAGTTCAACGTTGCCCAGCATGTAGTGCTTGAGGGCGCTACTCGCGGAGGTGAACACTATGGCAAAGCTTGAAGTCGCGACGGCGTAGTGAATCGGCATGCCGAGCCACACGAGGAATGGAACGTTTATTATCCCGCCCCCAACGCCGAGCAGACCGCTGGCAATCCCCGAGAAAAACCCGCCGATTGGGACGAGCTTGTAGTTCACCCTAACGTCCTCAAGCCTGACCTCGCTCGGCTCTGCGGTTTTCTTTCTGTATATCCTCACTGCAACGACGATTAGGGCAAGACCGAAGATGACCTTCAGCTTGGGGGCACTGATGAACGATGTGAGCCATGCCCCTATGTAGGCGCCTACAACCGCCGTAGAGGCCAGCAGAAGTCCGACCTTGTAGTGTATCCTCCTCTGCCTTGAGTATGCAATAGCCGAGCTGAGCGAAGTGAAAACCACAGCGGCGCTCGAGGTTCCGACCGCGTGGTGCATCTCGACTCCGAGCAGGTTGAGGGCTGGCACTATCAGGAAGCCCCCTCCGAGACCGAACAGTGCCGCGAGGGTTCCGATGAAGACGCCGACCGCGAAGTAGCCGAGGTATTTCAGCACTCAATCACCTCCAAGGAGCGTTTTTATTGCCCTGCTTATGCTCCAAACCTCAATAATACCAGCGCGGGAAACCTTCTCAAAGTGCCTGTCGTTGGTAACGAGGATTGCCCTGCTTTTCAGGCACGTTGCCGCATGGACGGCATCCGCAAGCTGTATCTCCGGAAAATACGGGAGAACGTGGAGCACTTCCTCCCTGCTTGGGTTCACAATCGTAACTCGCCTTCTAATGAACTCATAGAAATCCAGCGCGTTGAGCTTTTCGGCGTATTTTCTGTACTCAGCCATCAAGACGTCGTTTGCCACCAGAGTGTAGCGTTTGCTGGTTAAAAAATGAAGTAAAAGCTCGGTTGTGTCAGTCCAGCCCCGTTTAACCGCCGCTATGAAGACGTTCGTGTCGAGGAGAAATTTAGAGCCCGTATAGTTCCTTCGCAACCCTGTTCCCCTCTTCTTCGGTTTCAGCCTCAAGCTCCTCTAAATCCACTCCCATCGAGTTCCTGACGAGCTTTTCGAGCATCTTTTTGACGTTGAAGCGCCTCAGGACTATCGTATCGCCGTCTATCTCCGTAACGAGGAACTCTTCCCCCGGCTTGATGTTGAGCTTTCTCCGGACATCCTTCGGAATTACAACCCTGCCCTTGGAGTCAACCTTCGTTATTCCCATTTTTCCCACCATTCCCACTATCGTGTTGGCGTATTTAAGGGTTTACATCTCCAGCGCTATAGCCTCAATCAGCTTTATCAGCGCCTCGAGGTCGCCCAAGTGGAGCGTCTCGACCTCGCTGTGGAGGTACTTAATCGGGACGCTCAAAGCCAGAACCTCGCTCTTGTGCTGAAAGGCGGAAGCATCGGTTCCACCGCCCGTAACCCCTATCTGGAGGGGAATCCCATTGCGTGAGGCTATCTCGACTACTCTCCTCGCCAATCTTCTCGTGTAGATGGCCGAGTTATCCACGGCCCTTATGACAGCTCCTCCACCGAGCCTGACGTCGCCCGTAATATCTGCACAGCAGGCGAAGGAATCCACCGCGAAGGCGTACTTTGGCGAGTAACTCTCCGCGAGGAACTTGGCACCCTTGAGACCGACCTCCTCCTGGACGGTGAAGGCGAAAATCCATCTGCCGTCCAAATCGTGGTCAACCAGGTCCTTTATCGCCTCAACAAGTGCCACAACCCCGAAGCGGTCGTCGAGGGAGCGTGTCGAGACGTAGCGGTCGTTGAGAACCGCGAAGTGCTTCTTGAAGACAGCATAATCGAGGACTTTGACGCCGAGTTTCTCGGCCTCTTCCCTGCTTTCGGCCCCGATGTCTATGACGAGCTTGTTCCAGGGAACGGTGTCGAACTTCCTCTCGAGGTTGAGATGGACCGGAAGTGCTCCAATAATGCCGTCGAGCTTTCCGTTCTCGGTTACAACGTCGAGGTGCCTGCCGTAGAGCAGTCTGTCGTCTATCCCGCCGACCTTCCGGAAGGTGAGCTTCCCGTTGGACCTTATTCCGGTAATCAAAAGCCCTATCTCGTCCATGTGAGCCATGAAGATGCCTTTCAGCTCGCCTTCGCCGAGTTCAACTATGAGATTGCCGATTGTATCGACGGTGTAGTCGGCGTATGGTTCGAGCCACTCCGCGATTTTCTCCCTGACCTTCTCCTCGTAGCCTGAAATTCCGGGAATTCGAGTTATCTCCCTCAACTCCTCGACAAGCATTCAGACCACCTCAGAGCATCTTTACCTCTTCCGGAGGGCGAACCTTCAGAACTTCCCTGTTGACGAGCGTCTCCGGAACCTCACCGCGCAGAACTGCCAAGAGGTTTCTAACCGCCTGAAAGCCCATGTCCTCCATAGCCTCCTTCGAGAGGCCGGCGTAGTGGGGCGTTAAAACCGTCTCCCACTCGTAGTCGAAAAGCTCGTGCTCCTGAACCGGCTCGTTCTCAAAGACGTCGGTCGCGTATCCCTTCAGCTTGCCCTCTTTGAGGGCCTTAACGAGGGCTCTCTCATCGACGAGGGTTCCGCGTCCGATGTTCACTAAATACTTCCCCTCAAGGAGCTTCAATCGCTCTTCGTTGATGATGTGGTAGGTTTCCTTCGTCGCTGGGAGGGCAAGGATTACAATGTCGCTCTCCCTCAGCACGTCGTCAAGGGGAAGGTACCTCGCGCCAACTTCCTCCTCGATATCGGGCTTCCGAGAGCGCGACCAGTAGAGTATCTCCGCCCCCATTGCCTTCATTCTCCGCGCCATTGCCTTTCCTATCGCCCCCATGCCGAGGATTCCAACCTTTTTGCCGTAAACCGTCTCGATGTCCTTGAAACCGCTCCACACAGTTCTGTGGGAGTCCCATTTTCCAGCCCTTATGAACCTGTCGGCGTAGGCGATTTTCCTCAGAAGCGCTACCGTTAAGCCGACGGCGAACTCCGCCACCGCCTCGCTGAGAACGCCGGCCACTTTGGTGACGTAGATTCCCTTCTTGGT
>NZ_JAMONU010000061.1 GCF_027066465.1 Thermococcus sp. | reverse complement strand
CGTTTTCACTTCGCCGATTCCCTTCCCAAGGAGTTCCTTGACGCGGACGATGTGGAGCGGAACACCTAAGGCCTCGCACTGCTTTTTGGCGTAGCTCTCGCTCTTCTCGCTGTACTCGCCGATGCCGAGGTTTATGTGGAGGCACTCAATGTTGTAGCCGAGCTTCTTGAGGATGTAAGCAGTAACGGCCGAGTCCTTTCCGCCGCTGACAACCACCAGAACTCTCTCGTCTGGCTTGAGCATCTTGTAGCGCTCTATCGTCCGCTTTACCTTTCTCTCGAAGTACTCCTTAAAGTGCTCCTCGCAGAGGTACATTTTTGGATAGTGGAGCTTGATGAAGGCCGGCTTACCGCAAAACTTGCATCTCATCGGCATTCTTTCCACCGGAAATAGAAGAGAGTGGCGGCTTTTAACGTTAACCTTTGGTCGAGTCTTGATGTCATATCTTTCTTGCGAGAAGCGCGGCGCTCAGTGCAACAATCATTATCAGACCGGGTCCGCAGATGCTTTTTTCTTTTGTGGCTGGTGATGTTGGAGTCGTGCTTGTGTTTGTTTGTGTTTTGTTTGAGTATATAGGCGTCTTGGTTGTTTCCCTGGTGGTGTTTGTGATGTGAATTGTGGTGTTTTCCTGAGCGCTTGTTTGGGTTGCAGTCCCGTTCGAGGTGGTGTTTTCTTGGGTAACAATCGGCTTGCAGGAGGTCACGTTAACGATTTTAACGCTACCTGGAAACCAAAAGCCGGTTAGGTTTTCAGTCGCGTTGATGTAGAATAGCGTCACGTTTTTCACTTGTCCATTCTTTTCAAGGAGGAAGTAAACCGGGAATTTTGAGTAGGGTGGTATTGCTATGAACGGTGGGACGCTTGTGGGTTTCGTGACGCTTGAATTCACTCCAATGAAGAAATACGCTTTAAAAGGTCCGTAATCAGGTGAGGGCAAAAACTCCCTCGGAATCACGATTTTCCAGCCGTTGATTCTGTCTTTGAACGTGCTGTTTTTGGCAAGTTGGGACCAGTTGACGGCGACTTCCTTAATGCAAAAGCTCTTGAGGTTTAACCGGTAAACATAGTGAAGTATTCCGCAGGCTGTTACGTTTAAGTACCAGCTACCATTAACGTACGCTGGAATTGGAGTTGTGGGGGGACACCAAGTAAAGTTCAAGAGGAAAAGCTGAGAGCCGTTATAATAAAGGAGGTATTCATAAGAATCGTACACTTCTTCCCAACAGTTCCCTGCCATGTCGCAGGTGGTCCCCATGTTGTCTATTTCGGCGTTGATTAGGGCCGTTGTTCCGTTGGAGTAGACTTCATAGCTGACAACGTACTGGAAGCCGTTAAGTTTTACAGAATAAGCCGCCGATGTCAGTGGGGCAAGGAGAAGAAGGAGCAAGAGGGGAATCACCAGTTTGGACACTTGGATCTCACCCGGGTTACCACTTCAAAGTCTGTGCCGAAATAGTAAGCCCGATGGGGAAAGAGTTCGTTAATAACCGTTCCTGGTGATAATGGTGGACGGTGAAACAACTCTGAATAGGCCTCCAGTATAGCATTTACGTAATCGCATGCGCGGTTGATGCATTTTTCTTCTGTTTCTGGAGTGAGAGTCAAGTCACAACCTTTCCTGTTCTGAGTGCTTTTGCAGTATGCGCAGTTGCTTGGTTCTCCAATTATGCTGTTGTCGGCCTCCATTTCAATGGAAAGTCCATTCTCGTACATCCACTTCACACGGCGGACGAGTTCTTGGAACGAGTAATCACTACCATCACTCAGTTTAGTAGTCTGATAATAGTGAGGCTGGACAAACACTTGATTAAAATATCTAGCAAGAATAGGAACAGCAACGTAATTTGGATTAGTCACGTACTTCATAGTCCTGTTTCCAATCGTAGGAATCCAGATTAATTCCAACCCGTGGTTATGGATGTAGTTGCTCATATCTTTAAGGAATGAGGTATATTTCTCGATGTACTCTGTGTTGTTATAGTTGCAGAATGGATTAAATATGTATTTCAGATTTGGATCGTGAACAGTTGCTTGGAGGCAACTTTCGTAACCCCAGTAAAAACCAAGTCTGCTACTATCAGGCACGCTGAGAACACCATCAATCCAGCCATGCCAATATGAATTATAGAAACCATTCGCTGGGCAGTCCCTTGGGATAGAGTTGTATTCCACTCTCCCCCCGTTTACAACGCCTGTTATTGTTCTTTCAAGCATGTACGATTCTGGAATTACTATATAATATTCCAATGTTCTATTTACCTTAGATGAAACCCATTGTGAAAAGTTCTGCCCATCTGAATAACCTGTTTGATATTTCCCCTCTGCACATGTATAGGTTTTGATATATTCCTTAAGACTGTTTATAGTGTACTCTGTTAATTTTCTCCCAGAATAACGTATGTTTCCAAGAAAAACTGCAACATCAAAGTCTCTATCTTTGAACCATTGGACAGCTTCATAAAAAGAAACTGGAAGTTGTCCCTTGTAAGTCATCCTCGACTTGTGAGTTCCAGTACTCTTATCCCACATAACCCACCACAAACCAAACTTCGACATAAGGAACCACCAATGTAAATAAGTAACTAACAATATAAAAACCTTTCTGTTAAATAAACACACCTAAACAGAATAAAAAGTTCCAAAATAAACCAAATTTAAACAGTAGTAACCACTTACAATCTCCTGTTCATGAACTCGGTTTCACTTACTCAAGCGCCTCGACCTTCGCCTTCCAGTTGCCGGGCTTCCTGAAGTCCCTCTCCGTGTACAACCCCTCCTTCTTGAGTATCCCGCGAGCGGCGAGCAAACCTGTCGCGGCCGCGTTGACGATGTCCCTGCTCAAACCGGCTCCATCTCCTGCCGCAAAGATTCCCTCGATGCTCGTTTCGAGGTTCTCGTCGACCTCGACCTTCATGGCGTAGTACTTGATTTCCGGCGCGTAGAGGAGCGTGTGGTCGCTGGCAACGCCGGGCAGGACCTTATCGAGCTTCTCAAGGCCCTCTATGATGTTCGTCACGACGCGGTGCGGTAAAGCCATCGCTATGTCGCCGGGAGTTACGTTCCTCAGCGTCGGCTCGACGTCGCTCCTCCTTATCCTCGCCCACGTGCTCCTCCTTCCCCTCCTTAAATCCCCGAGGCGCTGAATCAGGGGCTTTCCACCGCCTATCGTGGTAGCTAACTGCGCTATGCTCTTGCCGTAGGCCGTCGTGTCCTCGACGGGCTCGGTAAGTTCAATCCTGCTCAGGAAGGCGAAGTTTGTGTTGTTGCTCTTCTTCTCGTGCATCGAGTGGCCGTTTACGCCGACGTAGCCATCGTAGCGCTCCTCGACGACGAAGCCGTTTGGGTTGGTGCAGAATGTCCTCACGAAGTCGTCGTAGGTGTCTGTGTAGATGTGGAACTTGGGGTCGTGGTTTATGCTCGTTATGGGCTCCATGACTATCGCGGGAACCTCGACGCGGACGCCAACGTCAATCGGGCCGTGCCTTGCTTTGAGGCCTATCTTCTGAGCAACCCCATGGAACCAGTCCGCTCCACCCCTGCCGGGGGCGACGATTATGTACTTCGCCTTAATCTCGAAGACGTCCTTTCCTCTCCTCACCTTCACCCAGCCCTTCCCGAACTCAAGGGCTTTAGTCCAGAGGAGGAACTTCACGCCTTTGCTCTCCAAGTGCCGTTTTATGCTCTCTATCACCTGAGGCGTTCTGTCCGAGCCTATGTGCCTCTGGATTATCGGGATGAACTTGACCCCCGCCTGGGCCGCCTTCTGCTCCCAGTATTTGACCTGTTCCGGGTTGCCCTTGTAGAGGTTTCTCGGCGCCCCGTGCCTTAGGAAAATCTGGTCTACCTCCCAGACGAGCTGCCAGGCGTAGTTCTCATCCCCGGTCAGCTCCCTCAGGTCTCCGCCGATGTCAGGACGGAGGTTTATGGTCCCGTCGCTTAACCCGCCGGCACCGCCGACGCCGCTCATTATGTGGCAGGGCTTGCACTCTATGCAGTAGCCCAGCTCAAACATCGGACAAACCCTCTGCCTGACGTCGCCTCCCTCTTCAATGATGAGAACCTTCAAATTGCTCTTTTCGGCCAGCTCGTAGGCCGCGAAAAGGCCAGCCGGACCGGCTCCGATAAT
This sequence comes from Thermococcus sp., assembly GCF_027066465.1. Taxonomy (GTDB): domain Archaea; phylum Methanobacteriota_B; class Thermococci; order Thermococcales; family Thermococcaceae; genus Thermococcus. Next base: position 9,931 of record NZ_JAMONU010000061.1, on the reverse strand, counting down.
AATAACGTCGTAGAACCTGCCGATTTCCTTTTCGGAAACCATATTTCCCTTGCCAAGTTCTATGGTCGAAGATTTAAAAAGCTTTTGGCAGGTTTTTGGTTAATTTTTTCCTATTTCTACCATCTTTTTGAATTGTTAATGTCAATAATTTGTTCGGTCGCATTTGAAAGATTCCAAGTTGTTTCTGTTCACCTATGCTGTTCCTCGAACCTTGAAGTGGCAGTTTAGTTACAAAAATTTATAAAATGTTTCCCGAAAGTTCCGGGGATGGGGAAGTGGAGGTGGTTAAGATGGAAACAAGACTCGTGTGGGAGCTTTCGCTCATAACGAGCTTTTCCGAGAGAGACGTCCTTGAGGCCCTCAGAAGGGTTCGGCTTCGGCCTCGCATGCCCCTCCTGCGGTTCAGGGAGGCTGGTTAGGATAGGCCATGTTGGGAGGGAGAGCTTTCGAGTCCAGCGTTTTCAGTGCAAACGTTGCGGCAAAACGTTCACAGAACTCGAGGGGACTCCGTTCAAGGGGGTTCACGACATCAAGGCCTTTATAGCCGTCGCTTACCTGCGCCTCAGGGCCGGCCTCAGCGACTCAGGGATTTCAAAGCTACTTGGAATTCCATACCCGACCGTTAAGAGGCTGTCCCGACGCGCAATCAAGGATAGGGAGTTCATGGAGAAGCTGCTTGACTCGCTACTGGGTGAATGACCTGTTTGTTTTTTCCTCATTTCTGTTCCATTAAACTGGGTTTCCACAAGCCTATGTTACATTTGTAACGCTGTTCTGGGGAGTAACAAATCCTGTTGAGCGTTGCCGATTGTTTTGTCATTCCCGCTGTTTCGCGAGTGTTTCCGTTACCTTAGGTTCTCAAACACGTACCCCCTGGGTCGTTTTGGTTTGATGTATGGCCCTTTAAACAGATTTTAGCAGTGCGTTTATAATGTACTATTTTGGGGCTTTTTTGTTGTATTTTGTGATATATATCAAGATTTTTGTTACAAAAAATCGCAAAAAAGTTTAAAAATGTTACATAACAGGCAAGAACCGTGCAAAGGGAGGTGGTCCAAATGGGAATCGCGGACATAATCATGGAGAGAAGGACGAGTGCGTTGGTGGAGCACACGTCGGAGGACATAGTGGGGTACGCCTTCGTAAAGTTCCTCAGGGAAATCACGGAGCGGTACGGGGATGGTATGAACCTCGTTGTTACGGACTTCGTGGATGCCCTTCCAGTGTACCTCTATCAGGCGGAACTGCTGGGACTGGACGTCGGATTCATTGACCGGGTCTCGGTAATCAAGGTCGGCGGCAAGATAAGCGCTGGAAACGTCCTCCACAAGGTTCCAATCTCTCCCTATCCGGTTTACAAGACCCGGTACGATGAGGCCCTTTCAAAGATAATCGCCGGGGAGGGAAGCGAGGTCAGGATTAACGTCCAGCTGGGCATCGAGATGGTCATGAACTTGTTCAACAGGAAGGAGCTTATAGAACAGATACACGACATCGGCAGGCAGATCATCCAGAGCAGGGACGTTATCAACGTTGTTTTCGTCAACGTTGAGGCCGTTGAGAAGGCCTCCTCAGAGGCCCTTCCCCTACTGAGGGTGATGTTCCCCATGGTGCTCCAGCTTAGGGAGGGTGGCGAGAAGTTCATAGTCAGGAAGAGCGTCTTCAGGAGGCTCAGGGGAATAAGCGGGGAAGTTTGAAGGCCCTCCCCTTTCTGTTCCAACAGCTCGGCCAACCGAGTGCTCATCACGACTCAGCCAGTACCGGTTTCGTCATCGCTCGCTCTTGGTTGGGGTAGCTTTTTAAATCGCTTTCCCCAGCTCCCAACATGAGTGAAGTCACCACCATACTGAGTTCGGCATTGCTGATGCTCATCATGATTGACCCGAGCGATAAGATACTCCTCGTCACCTTCCTCCGCGAGGACTTTCAAATAGAGGACATCCGGGCGCTCATCGTAAGGGCCAACCTGATAGGCTTTCTCCTCTTGGCGACTTTCGCGATAGCGGGCCAGATAATCCTCCAGGAGATTTTCCACATCAACATAAACGCCCTGAAAGTTGCCGGCGGCTTCGTTCTCTTCAAAATCGGTCTCGAAGCTCTGGAAGGCGGTGGAATGTTCACCCTCAAGAGGGAGCGCGACATACTCGCCTTAGCGGCGGTCCCGGTCGCGATGCCACTCATAGCCGGCCCCGCGGCAATAACCGCGGTGATAACCCTCACGGCGGAGTACGGCTACCTCGTTTCTCTTTCAGCGACGGCCATAGCGATAGCAATCGTTGCGCTCTCAATGTTCGTGGCGCTCTACATGATGAAGTCCGTGAACAAGACCCTTCTGAGCGTCACAATCAGGATAATCGGTCTCTTCATAATGGCCATTGGGGCGCAAATGATGGTCGAGGGCGTCGTCGGGATATACCTCCTCATGACCTCAGCCGGATGAACGTCAAAACCTGCCGGGATAACCTTTTAACTTCTCCCTCCTCTCTTCCGAAAAGGTGAGAGGGATGAAGGTTGAGCGCGTTAAGGGAACGAGGGACTTTTTACCAGAGGAGATGGCGAAGAGGAGATGGGTCTTCGAGAGGATTCGCGAAACCTTTGAGCGCTACAACTTCCACGAGGTTCTAACTCCTACCTTTGAGTACACCGAGCTCTTCAAGCTCAGGAGCGGTGAGGAGGTTGTAAAACAGCTCTACGCCTTCCTCGACAAGGGCGGAAGGGACATCTCGCTCCGCCCTGACATGACGTCGAGCGTTGCGAGGCTCTACGTTGCTTCCTTCCAGACGGCCCCGAAGCCAATAAAGTGGTACTACATAGCGAACATGTTCAGGTATGAAGAACCTCAAAGCGGCCGTTTTAGGGAGTTCTGGCAGGCTGGTGTGGAGCTAATAGGGAGCGATAAAGTTGAGGCCGATGCTGAAGTTATAGCGCTCTTCACCGAGAGCTACCTCGCGACCGGTTTGGAGGACTTCACCGTCAACATCGGCGACAGGGTTCTGCTCGACGAGTTCGCCAAGATGCTCGGCGTCAAAGACGACATCGGGCTCATGAGGCTCATAGACAAGAAGGACAAGCTTACCAAAGAGGAGTTCGTCAAGGCCTTGAGGGACATCGGGCTGAGCGATGAAGGAGTCGAGAAGGTTCTCTCGCTGGTTGAAATCAAGGGCGAGCCGAACGAGGTTCTCCCGAAGGCCGAGGAGCTGTTCACAAGCGAGGAAGCTAAAGCCGAGATAAAGCGCCTCTACGAGCTCGTCGATTTGCTCGACGCCTACGGGGTCTCGAAATGGATTAGAATTGACCTCGGAATAGCGAGGGGCTTCGACTACTACACGAGCGTGGTTTTTGAGGCGATAGCGCCGAACGACCTCGGAATCGGCTCGATTGGCGGCGGCGGCCGCTACGACAACCTCATCGAGGTTTTCGGGGGCAGACCGACACCCGCCACTGGTTTCGCAATAGGCATCGAAAGGCTAATCCCAATCCTCGAGCGGAAGGGGCTGATTCCTGAGGTCAAGCTCAGGCCAGACGTCTACGTTATTCCCGTTGGAGAAGAGCTGGGGGTTCGGAAAGCGGCGATAGAGATAGTTTCGGCCCTGAGGAGGGCCGGCGTTGAAACCGACCTCGAGCTGACTGGGAGGAAGCTGAGAAAGGCTCTGGACTACGCCGGAAGGCTTGGAGTTCCTCACGTCGTCATCGTGGGAAGAAAAGACCTTGAGAGCGGCAACGTCACGATAAGGGACATGGAAACGGGCGAACAGAAAGTTGTGAAAAAGGAAGAAGCCGTTGGGGAGCTTATGACCCTCCTCGGCCTCTGACTTTAATCAACCCAGTGATGGTCCTCGTAGACGGCAACGTCCGGGCCGTAAACCGGGTAGGCAGTCACGACCTCGAAGTAAACGTACCCGTCGTACTCCTCTTCCTGGATTACGGCCTTCATTTCATCTATTCCGTAGTAGGACGCCTCGTAACCCGGCAGGTCGTAGGTGAGCACCACCCTGTCCCCGTCGAACTCGGGGTTGCCGTACTCTATCGTCTCCTCGATTAGGTAGACCACGTCGTAGCCGTCCATGGTTTCGGGAAGCTTCCTGCCCGCCACGTACTGGCCGAGCGGGTAGAAGGTCGTTTTCTCCTTGTAGTCCCTCTCGTAGCCGAGGACGTGCCTGTCCCACACGTGCTCCTGCGCCCAGCTCGGGAAATAGACGGGGTAACCGTAGAAGTCAGCGTTGAAGTAGTAGGTCGCCGCGTAGGTGAACTCTTGGTAGTCGGTGGAGATGCCCGTCGCCTGTGCAGGAAGGGCCATGACGGTCAGGAGAACCGTCGCGATTAAAACCGCCAGCCTCCGCAACGACACCACCTTGTGGTAGTGCCCCTTGGAATTAAAAAGTGTTGTGTCCACATTTTATCTTGGAACGCCAACCGTTGTGGAGAGGTTTATAAAAGCAACCGTTAAAACCCTCTGTGCCGTAGGGATGATGAGTCTGGAGCCCCCTGAGAAGTGATGAGGTTTCGCGGGGCTGACCTGTATGAAGAGATGGATATGCGCCGAGTACATCAGAGAGATTGAGAGGCTTGAGCGCTCCATTGAGGAGCTTGAGGAGGAGATTATCGAGCTTAAGATGCAGCTCAAGCTGAAGGTTGATGAGGCCAACAGGCTGGCCCTCGAAAACGAAAGCCTCCGTCACAAGCTGGAACTGGCCAAGAGAAGGGAGAAGTACCTGGTTGAGCTGATTAAGAAGCTTGGAAAGCCCGTCGTGTTAATCCGCCCGGACGAGTTCGAAGACGTTGACGTTGACCTGTCCCCCGATTCGAAGGAGTGAGGGAAACCTTAATTAGGAGCGCCCCTCTTCTTAGGTCAGCTTAAAGGGGTGAGGTTAATGGGCATGGACATGACGACTCGTATGTTCAAGGAGGAAGGATGGATAAGGAAGCGTTGCCCCAAGTGTGGCAAATACTTCTGGACGCTCGACCCGGACAGGGAAACCTGCGGCGACCCTCCCTGTGACGAGTACGGGTTCATAGGAAAGCCCGGCATACCGAAGAAGTACACCCTCGACGAGATGCGCGAGAAGTTCCTGAGTTTCTTCGAAAAGCACGGTCACGGAAGGGTCAAGCGCTACCCGGTTCTTCCGCGCTGGAGGGACGACGTCCTCCTCGTCGGCGCTTCAATCATGGACTTCCAGCCCTGGGTCATCAGCGGTGAGGCCGACCCGCCGGCGAACCCGCTCACGATAAGTCAGCCCTCGATTCGCTTTACAGATATCGACAACGTCGGAATAACCGGCAGGCACTTCACGATTTTCGAGATGATGGCGCACCACGCCTTCAACTACCCGGGCAAGCCGATTTACTGGATGGACGAGACCGTTGAGCTCGCCTTCGAGTTCTTCACCAAGGAGCTGAAGATGAAGCCCGAGGACATAACCTTCAAGGAGAACCCCTGGGCCGGCGGGGGAAACGCCGGACCGGCCTTTGAGGTCCTCTACCGCGGTCTGGAAGTGGCAACGCTCGTCTTCATGCAGTACAAGAAGGCCCCCGAAAACGCCGACCCGAGCCAGGTTGTCGAGATAAAGGGCGACTACTACGTTCCGATGGAGACGAAGGTTGTTGATACTGGCTACGGCCTTGAGAGGCTCGTCTGGATGAGCCACGGCACGCCTACAGCTTACGACGCCGTTCTCGGCTACGTCATCGAGCCGCTCAAGAAGATGGCCGGCGTTGAAAAGATAGACGAGAGAATTCTTATGGAGAACTCCCGTTTGGCTGGAATGTTCGACATCGAGGACATGGGCGACCTGAGGTATTTGAGGGAGCAGGTGGCGAAGCGCGTCGGCATAAGCGTCGAGGAGCTTGAAAAGGCCGTTAGGCCCTACGAGCTAATCTACGCGGTAGCCGACCACACTAAAGCTTTGACCTTCATGCTCGCCGACGGTGTAATCCCATCCAACGTCAAGGCCGGCTATCTGGCGAGGCTTCTCATCAGGAAGAGTATAAGGCACCTCCGCGAGCTCGGCCTCGAAGTTCCGCTCGCTGAAATCGTCGCGATGCACATAAAGGAACTCCACAAGACCTTCCCCGAGTTCAAGGAGATGGAGGGTGTTATCCTCGACATAATCAACGTCGAGGAGAAGAGGTACGCTGAAACCCTCAAGAGGGGAAGCGACCTGGTGAAGCGCGAGATAGCCAAGCTCAAGAAGAAGGGCATAAACGAGCTCCCGCTCGAAAAGCTGATACTCTTCTACGAGAGCCACGGACTAACTCCTGAGATAGTGGCGGAAGTGGCGCAGAAGGAAGGTATAAAGGTCGAGATTCCCGACAACTTCTACACGCTCGTGGCTAAACAGGCCGAGAAGACCGAGAAGAAGACCGCCGCTGAATACGTCGTTGACTTCGAACTCGTTAAAGACCTACCCGAGACGAGGACGCTCTACTACGAGGACCCCTTCATGAAGGAGTTCGACGCGGAAGTTCTCAGGGTCATAGACGGCTGGGTCGTGCTCAACCAGACGGCCTTCTACCCCGAAGGTGGAGGTCAGCCCTACGACACCGGAACGCTCGAGGTTGATGGGAAAGAAGTCAAGGTTACGAACGTCCAGAAGGTCGGGAAGGTCATACTCCACCGCGTTGATAAGCCGGAGCTCTTCAAGCCGGGCGTTAAGGTTCACGGAAAGCTCGACTGGGACAGGAGAATACAGCACATGCGCCACCACACGGGAACGCACGTCCTCATGGGCGCACTCGTCAGGGTCCTCGGAAAGCACGTCTGGCAAGCTGGAAGTCAGCTCCACACGGACTGGGCGAGGCTGGATATCTCTCACTACAAGCGCATAACCGAGGAGGAACTGAGGGAAATCGAGCGCCTCGCCAACCGCGTCGTCATGGAGAACAGGAAGGTGACCTGGGAGTGGCTTCCGAGAACCGAGGCAGAGATGAAGTACGGGTTCAGGCTCTATCAGGGTGGCGTCGTTCCGGGAAGGGTCATCAGGGTGCTCAAGATAGAGGACTGGGACGTTCAGGCCTGCGGTGGAACTCACCTGCCGAACACCGGCTTAATCGGTCCGATTAAGATTCTCCGCACCGAGAGAATCCAGGACGGCGTTGAGAGGATAATCTTCGCGGCCGGTGAAGCGGCAATCGACTGGATGCAGGAAACGGAGAGGCTTCTCAAGAAGACCGCCGAAATCTTCCGCGTCCCGCCGGAGAAGGTTCCGGAAACCGCTGAAAGATTCTTCAACGAGTGGAAGGAAGCGAGGAAAGAGGTCGAGAAGCTCAGGAAGGAGCTGGCAAAGCTCCTCGTCTACGAGCTGGAGAACAAGGTCGAGAAGGTTAGTGAGATAGAGTTCATCGGCGCGGTCGTCGAGGGCACGATGGAGGACCTCCGTGAAGCGGCGAACAGGCTCAGGAAGGACAAGAGGGTTGTAGTACTCATCAGCAGGGAGGGCCACTTCGTCGTGGCGGTTGGTGATTGCCTCGACCTCAATGCCGGTGAGCTGGCGAAAGTAATAACCTCCGTCGCAGGCGGCGGCGGTGGCGGAAGGAAGGAACTCGCGCAGGGCAGGATAAAGAACCCGCTGAAGGCCGAGGAGGCGATAGAGGAGGTCAAGAAAAGGCTCGGCTGAGTTTTCTTTTCTCCTCCCTTGGTTCAATCCCTTGAGGTGTCCGCAATCAAGGTCAAAACCCTAACCCGTCAGATAATCGCGCTCGCCGATGAGCTTGGCTTTAAGGCCGTTCCAGAATACAGAACCAAGGACGGCACGAGGATAGACGTTGCAATCCTCGACGGCGAGAAAAAGCTTTTGGCGGTGGAGCTTGAGGCTTCCTTCAAGTGGTTTCCTCAGAGGGTCCTCTACGACGTTGTTAAAGCAGAGAGGGCCGGCTTTGACAGCCTCTTTGTAGTGACGTCCTTCCGGGGAAGGGTGCGCTGGGTTGATGAGTACGCCTCCGAAAGGGGAATCACACTCAAAATAATCGGAGAAAAGGAGGCCGTTGAGGAGGTTAAGAACTTCCTTCGCTCTTCCTGTATTTGATGTATATCGTGTCCTCCGCGTGCCAGATTGGTGGCTTCTCGCCCGTAATCTTAATCTCCGCGGTCTCGTTCTCGTAGACTATCCTTTTTGTAAGCTCCTCGGGGAGCTGAAACTGAACGTAGACCTCGTTCGGAACGCTGTCCTTCTCGACGGTTATCGTGAACTCATCGGTTCCCTTGTACGTCTTTGCCCCATACCGGATGAGGTACGTGGTGCCTTGGGGAAACTGAATCGTCAGTTTAAAGGAGCTTATCCTGGGTTTTATGTGCATTGTAAACAGTCCGAAGCCGTCTTTGGTTACGAACGTGACGCTGTGGTTGTTTAAGTAGAACACCTCTTGGTAGTCGATTGTCGCGGGCGGCAGCTGGGCGGTCTTGAACGCGTAGGCAACGAGGGCTACCGTGATTACCGCCATAACGAGCAGAGCCTTGTTCATCCCTGCCACCTAACGTGGTATATGGTTAACCACGTTATTAACACTTTTGTGTAGGTAGTTACCTTAAAAAGTAGAAATTCAAAGTCCCGTTGGCTCGTCTATGAAGAAGACGCTCAGCCCGAACTTTTCCTTAATAAACTCCATCAAAGCTTTAACTCCGAGAGTCTCCGTCTTGTAGTGGCCTGCAACCAGAACGCTCTGGGGCAGGTCGAGGGCGGTTAGGTAATCCGCGTGGCCGAATTCGCCGGTGATTAAAAGGTCTATTCCCTTCCTGTAAGCTTCTTCCAGCGCAAAAGCGCCTGCTCCGCTTATCGCGCCGACGGTTTTAACTTCCCTCTTCCCGAACTCGTAGGTTTTGACGGTTGTGTCGAGCTTTTCAGCTATAACCTGCGCCACCTTCTCAATCGGCTGTGGTTTTTCAAACTCGCCGTAGAAGCCTATGCTCAGGCCCTTGTACTCGCCGAAGGGTCCCTTGGGCTCCAGACCGAGAAGCCTGAGCAGGCCGACGTTGTTGCCGACTTCCGGGTGCGCATCGAGGGGCAGGTGAGCCACGTAGAGGTTCAGGCCATTCTCGATTAGCGCCTTCAGCCTTTTGTAGTGGATACCTGTTATGTAGTTAAGACCTCCCCAAATCATCCCGTGATGCACTATCAGCATGTCGGCCTTTCCCTTAACTGCTCTCTCGATTGTTCTGAGCGTCGTATCAACGGCGAAAGCTACCCTCTCGACCTCTTCCTTCCCCTCCACCTGCAGTCCGTTGCTCGACTTGTCCGGGTAAGCCGAAACCTGAAGGTATTCGTCGAGGAAAGCGACCAGCTCGTCGCGGTTCATGGTTATCACCTATTCACTTGAATATGCCCCGCAAACCCTTTTAAAACCCCGCCCTACATCGAGCGAGAGGTGTCGCCATGGATGAGAGATTCCAGGAGGCAGTTAGAGAGCTTGCGAGACTGGTCATGAGCGGCGAGATTAAGAGCAGGGACGAGCTCAACCGCTGGAAGATTAAGGTTGCGAGAAAGTATCATCTCTCAAAGATTCCGGGCAATTCCGACATTCTGAAGGCCATTCCTGAAGAGAGGCGCGAGGAGTTCAGGGACTTGCTGAAGAGAAAGCCCACGAGGACGATAAGCGGAGTGGCTGTTGTCGCCATGATGACGAAGCCGTTTCCCTGCCCTCATGGCAGGTGTATCTACTGTCCCGGCGGGCCGAGCGTTGGTTCCCCCCAGAGCTACACGGGAAGGGAGCCTTCCGCTTTGAGGGCAATCCAGAGCGCTTATCACCCATACATCATCATGATGCGTCGCCTTAAACAGCTCACCGACATCGGCCACGACGTTGACAAGGTCGAGGTCATAATCCAGGGCGGAACCTTTCCGGCGGTTGACCTCGATTATCAGGAGTGGTTCATCAAGTGCGCCTTCAAGGCTATGAACGACTTCCCGCACTTTAAAGAGATAGAGAACCTCGAGGAGAA
>NZ_JAMONU010000060.1 GCF_027066465.1 Thermococcus sp. | reverse complement strand
AAGGAGATAAAAACGGTCAACGGGAAAGTTGACCTGAGGAACTGTGAGGTCAGGCAGATGAAATGCGTTAACGGGCACATAAGGGCCACTCTGCCAGTGGCGGGTCCCCTAAACGCATCCACTGTAAACGGGGCCCTCGAGATTACCATCGAGGACATCGAGGGTGAGGTGAACGTAAGCAGTGTGAACGGAAACGTGTTTCTCCGCCTCACAGAGTTCTGCGACGCGAGGATTGAGGTGAAAAAAGCCAACGGCTGCGTTGAGCTTGTTGGAGTAGACCCGGAGAACCCGGTCATCGGAACGGGTGAGTTTCTCATCAGGGTGAAGACGGTGAACGGATACGTGAGAGTCGAAGTTATTTAATTATTTAATTACTCAATTCATCAAAAAGTGGTGGTCGGCATGGAGTCCAAGGGCCTCGGCAGGAACTTCTGGCTGTTTGCGGTGGGACGCTTCATTTCCCAGCTCGGCTGGGCGGTTCAGGATGTCGCTTTGCCCCTCTACGTGCTGGACAAAACGCACAGCGGTTCGATGATGACGGCCTTTGTTCTGGCTGAGGTGATACCCTCACTCATCGTCATGCCCTTTGCCGGCGTCGTCGGCGACCGATACAACAGAAAGTGGCTCATGGTCGGCTTCGACCTGGCTAGAGGCGTTCTGCTCTTCGGCGTTATAGCCTTCAACTTCCTCGGAATCTACCAGCTCCTTGCCGTTCAGGTCGTCATGGCGGTTTTCGGCTCGTTCTTCTATGCGGGAACGGGTGCGATGTTCCCGGATTTGGTCGATAAGGAACTCCTTGAAAAGGCCAACTCGACAGTGGCATCGATGAACATAGTGGCGAGGCTTCTGGGTCCGGCCCTGGGAGGATTAATCTACGGAATCGGGGGAATAAGGCTGGCGATTCTGATAAACGCGGTCAGCTTCTTCGGCTCAGGCCTGTTTGAGATTCTCATTCGCTACGAATGGAAGGCAAAACCAATAGAGGGGGTTGGTCAGGTTTTTGGCGACATAAAGGAGGGCCTTCAGTTCATATTCAAACACAGCTACCTTAAAACCCTCATGAGCTTTGCGGTATTCATGGGAATCCTCATGGCACCCCTCGGGACGGTTCTCCTTCCGTACGCGATGAGGGAAGTCCTGAAGTTTACGAGCGTCCAGTTCGGTCTCATGGAGAGCTTCTTCATGGGCGGGGCGCTTGTGGGCAATCTCCTCATAGCGGCGAAGTTCGGGAAGAAGGCGGGAAAGTTCCTCTTCAAGGCCATGGCCGTCAACGGACTCGTTATGCTCGTTTTCATATGGCTGATATCCCCTCTGGCCGGGCTTGGCAGGGATAAAGCCTTTGTGGTTCTAATGGTTGTCGCGGTCGTCATGGGAACCGCTGAGGCCTTCATAGACATTCCCATTGAGGCCAAGATTCAGAGGGCAGTTCCGAGCGATGTTCGCGGCAGGGTCTTCTCGGCGCTGAATCTGCTGACGAATGCCGCAATACCGCTCGGACTAATCGTTGTGGGACCCCTCCTCAACGTATATCCTGCGTGGCTCGTTGCACTCGGCATCTGGGTCGGCACGGCCGTCGTCGTTCTCTACTACTGGGCATACTACAGGGAGGTTCTCCTCTCCGAACCAGATGGTTTTCATGAAAAAAGCTCCGAGCACGTTACTACAGCCTGAAGATGTCCGTAAAACTTTTAAATACTTTTTGTAATTTTATCCTGAAAAAAATCAGGGGGTGAGACCCATGGCCACGATGGACTTGGTCATGGGGAAGATACTAACCGACATGCTTGAAATCGACGGTGTTATCGGGACAATCGTGGTTGATAAAGACGGCCTCGTCATAGAGTCAGCCGCGAGGAAGAACCTCGACAGGGAAGCCATTGCGGGCGTTCTCCACGAGCTGGCCTCAGCGATTAAGCTGATAGGCGACCAGTTCAACGCCGGGAAGCCGAAGGAGGCCATAATCGAATACACGAACGCGAGGATGTTTGTTAATCCAATCGGCGAGGACTACTTCTTGATTGTAATAGGTAGCGCCGACCTGAACCTCGGTAGAATGAAGCTCGAGCTGAGGAAGGTTCTTCCGAAGCTCGAAGAGATGCTGTCGTGACCTTTCATTTTTCTCGGGGCCGGGGGTGGGAGCATGGGAGTTAGGATTCTGTCCTTCCTCTGGGGCAAGAGCAAGCCTGAAGTCTACGAGATGGTCATAACGCAGGACGGCCTCAGTCTGGAGGGCAACGAGAGGCTCGGCGCCCACATAGAGGACATCCTGCACTACGTCGAGAAGAAGGCCGACGACCTCGGTCTCGAAGGTCAAATCGAGATATACATAAAAAACACGAGCAAGGTCATCGCAATAAAGAGGATTGGCGGACTTGGGGTTGCCGTTGTGAGTTCAAACCTAACGGATGCCGTGAAAGCTTTGGAGGACGTTGAGACGAGGGCAAACGAGCTTCTGAGCGACAGGTACCTCGAGGCGATTGAGGAGTACAGGCGCTCTAAGTGACCTCCCTGAGCCTGCCCTCACGCTTTTCTATGACCCTCGCCATCACGAACAGGAGGTCGCTCAGCCTGTTGAGGTATACGAGCGCGTTCTTCCCAAAACCATACTCGAGGAGCAGTCTGGCGACCTTTCTCTCGGCCCTCCTGGTAACGGCCCTGCATACGTCCAGCTTGGCGCTGGCAACCGTTGAACCGGGCAGGACGAAGGCCCTGAGCTGAAGCTCTTCCTCGTACCTCCCCGTCAGCTCTTCGAGCCAGCGGATTTCATCCTCCCCCACCTTCGCGTATTTCCCCTTGCTCGCCAGCTCGGCCATCAGGTCGTAGAGCTGAACCTGTATCCTCTCGAGTATCTCCCTCATCTCCTCCGGGACGTAGTGCTTGGCCTCACCGATGAAGCTGTCGAGTTCGTCTATGTCACCGTTTGCCTCCATAACGGGCGAGAACTTGGCGACCCTATCGCCTGTGAAAAGTCCCGTCAGCCCCTTATCACCCGTTTTGGTTGTAACGGGCATTTCGCTCACCGAAGTTTTTGACATGCCTATGTTTATTAGGCTTGCGGAAAGCTTTTTAGGGTTCGGCAACATAACCGGCCGGGTGATGCCATGAAGCGCTTGGCACTGCTCTTGATTGTTCTAATTGT
>NZ_JAMONU010000059.1 GCF_027066465.1 Thermococcus sp. | reverse complement strand
TCTAAACATCGGGCCCTCGGTGGTCCTCACGAGGAGGTGCTTCGAGGCCTCGTAAAGGAAGTGCGTGACGTCCTCCCACTCCTCCGGCCTTAGGTCGCTCTCGAAGTTGCCCCTCCCGGTCGGAACGAGGTAGAAGACCTCCCAGATTTCGACGCCGAGGTCTTTAAGCAGTTTCACCATCTCGGGCAGTCCTTCAACGGTCTCGCGCATCACAACCGTGTTCACCTGAACGCTTAGGCCCCTCCCTAGGAACTCCTTAATCGCCCAGACGGTTTTCTCCCACGTCCCTTCTATCCCCCTGATTGCGTCGTGGACATCTGGAAAAGGACTGTCGAGGCTTATGCTTACCGCCTTAACCCCGCTCTCCGCGATTCTCTCGATTGTTTCTTCGGTCAGGAGAGGTGTTACTGCCGGGGCGAGACCAACGCGAATGCCCTTCTCAACAGCGTACTCAATCAGCTCGAAGATGTCCTTCCTCATGAGCGGGTCGCCGCCGGTGAGTATGAGTATCGGGTAGGGCCTTCCGAAGTCGGTGAGGGAATCGATGAGAGCCTTTCCCTCCTCCGTGCTCAGCTCGCCCGGCAGTGCCTGAAGTATCGCTTCCGCTCTGCAGTGCTTGCACTTGAGCTGGCAGGCTTTGGTGGTTTCCCAGAAGACGAGGACCGGCTTCCGGTCGTAGGGCCAGCCGGTAGATTTGCCTCTGTGCATTTCGACCACCGTCTTTAGTTTCCAAAAAGAACTTTAATGTAACGAATTATAAACTTTTCCCTAAAAAAGTTCGAATGTCGAAAGAAGAAAAGAGAACTAATAGTAGCCCTCGGCCTCGGTGACCTTTCCGCCGAACATCTTGTAGACGTAGAGGGTGTAGGTCATGATGATTACCGCCAGGATTACCGAGACTCCGAGGACCGCCTGGAGCGTCAGCGGAGACGCCGCGAGCAGGTGTATGCTGAGCTTGAAGTTCGGGTCGATGGTGGAGATGACCCAGTATGGGTACATGCTGTAGTAAACCAGGAAGACCACCAGCGGGAAGGCCAGCCAGCTGATGTAGAACGCTATCCTGTCGACGCCCTTCTTGATTAGGTATGCGTCTATCAGAGCCGCTATTAGTATAACCAGGGTCAGTCCAAGACCGAGGGGCGTTGTCAGCCTCTCGAACCTCAGAGGCGCCCAGATTTTCATGCCAACTACCGTCAGGAGCAGGAAGACCACGGTAAGCACCCAGAAGGTGAGGGCGTACTTCCTCATCTTTTCCTGAAGCTTTCCCGTGGTCTTGTAGGCACCCCAGTTGGCTCCGTGCCACATCGTGGCGAAGAGAACGAACAGGCCTACGATGAGGGGGTACGGCCTGAAGAGCGTCAGCAGTGAGCCGTGGAAGCCCTTGGCGTCTATCGGAATCCCCATGATGAGGTTTCCGATGACCACTCCGAGGACGAGGGGAATCAGCGCGCTGACGAGGGCGAAGAGCTTGTCCCAGAGGTCCTTGTTCCTGTTTCTGAACTCGAAGCCGACAGCTCTGAATATGAACAGGAACGCGAGCAACCAGATTGCGAGGTAGAACGTGCTGAAGAGCGTCGCGTAGAGCGCTGGCCACATCGCAAACATGCCGGCTCCCCAGGAGATGAACCAGACCTCGTTGCCGTCCCACACGGGGGCCATGGTGTTCACGAGCACGTCCCTGTCCCTCTGGTCTCTGATGAACGCCAGGAGGGCTCCTAAGCCGAGGTCAAAGCCGTCAAAGGCCAGGTACATTCCAAGGAGGAACGCGGAAAAGTAAAACCAGGCTGTCGCGTAGTCCATCACCTACCACCCCCTGCAACGCTGACAACAGGAGTGGGTTTTGATGTAACGTCGCCCTCAACCGGCTCGGGTCCCTCCCTGATGAGCTTCTTTACGAAGTGGAGCCAGATGTAGAACAGCACGCTGTAAACGACGACGAAGGCTATGAGAGTTAAGAGCACGCTTCCGGCTGAGACGTTCGGTGAGACGCCGTTGTTTACCGTGACCATGCCCCAGACCATCCAAGGCTGCCTTCCGACCTCGTGGGTGAACCAGCCGGCCTCACTAGCGAGCCACGGAAGCGGAACCGTGACCACGAGCACCTTGAGGAACCATCTTGCATCGTAGAGCTTGCCGAGCAGGAGGAGCAGAACCCCGATGAGGCCTATCAGGATGAACAACGTTCCAAGGCCGACCATGACGCGGTAGGCGTAGAACATGAAGGCCACAGGCAGGGCATCCTCAAGGACTTTGACCATCTGCTCGTTGGCGTTCGGGGAGTTGGGGTTTATTCCGTATGCCCTCATGATGCTGTCAATGACCTGCTTTTTGACCTGCTCGTTGGCGTAGTTCGGGTTGTTGAGAACCTGCTGGTACCAGACGTATCTGGCCGCGTCATTGAGGCCGAGCACCTGGGCGTTCCAGTCACCGAAGGCAAGCCAGCTCAGGAGTTTGGGAATCTCTATCGCGTATTTAACCTGCTGGTCCTTCTCGTCAACGATTCCGAAGATGACCATGGGCGCACCCTTCTCGGTGTGGAAGAGGCCCTCGTCGGCGGCAAGCTTCGTCGGCTGGTACTCGGCTATGACCATGCCCTCAACGTGGCCCGTCGGGTAGAGCTGGATTACCGAGCTTACCGCGAGAACGACTATGCCGAGGGCGAGTGCGCTCCTAGCGACCTGAACGTGCCTCTTCTTGATGAGGTAGTACGCGCTGACTGCCACAACAATGTAGGCACCGGTTATTATCGCCGCGTTGATTGTGTGGGTGTACTGGCTAACCAAGAGCGGGTTGAAGACGGCCTTCATGAAGCTCGTCAGCTCGGCCCTCGGACCGAGGGGGGTGTCCCTGATGATGTATCCGGTTGGGGTCTGCTGCCAGCTGTTGGCGATGAGAATCCACAGGCCAGAGAGGCTCGAACCGAGGAACACAAAGAACGAGGAAATCCATGTTATTACCCTTGGAAGTCTGTCCATACCGAAGAGGAGCACACCGAGGAACGTTGACTCGAGCGCGAAGGCAAAGAGGCCTTCGAGCATCAGCGGGGGACCGAAGATTGAGCCGACGAACATTGAATACTGCGACCAGTTGGCGCCGAACTCGAACTCCATGACGATTCCCGTCGGGACCCCAAGGACGAAGAAAACTCCAAGCCACTTGGTGAAGAACTTTGCCGCCTTGTGCCACTGCTCCTCGTTAGATATC
>NZ_JAMONU010000058.1 GCF_027066465.1 Thermococcus sp. | reverse complement strand
TACGAGAGGCTCTTGATAATCAACGTCTGGAAGGGCAACCCGCTCAAGATGACTTTCATAAAGGTTGACCCCGACGACTGGGGCTACCTCGGCTACCTCTACCTCCACGGCATTAAACTACAGCGCGAAATCGGTTTCAGAAACCTTAGGCCAATCCGCGAGGAAATGCCCTTCGTTGTAACCACCGCCAAGCGCGTTGGCATAGACCATACGGCCTTCGCTCAGGCCTTTGCCGAGCTCACCGGCGGAAAGTTCGTCCCGCGCGGTAACAAGAGCCTTCAGACTATTGCGGACAAGAACAACACGGACGTAATCGGCGTAATCGAGAACTATCCCAGGGGAATGGCCGTCAACTTCTACCGCTTCGACGTTACAAAAGACGGGCCCATCGGGCCGTTAATCCTCGTGAAAATCTGGATTATGGAGGACGGCAGGAGATGGGACTACAAGGAGGCTCTTCTGAGGAAGTCTGGCCAATCGAGGGAGTGATTGAGCTGACATTTCCCGACGGGGAAACGGCCAGGGTTGTCTACGAGAGCGTTCTCTACGAGCACAAAACCGTCCCATACAGAAGGAGCAGGATTGAATTCCTTCTCGACGGGAGGAAAATCGTAATCCGCTTTTTGGCCAAGGACAACTCGGCCTTGCGGGGAACGCTGAACTCATATTTAAGGTGGATTAAGGTCGCGATTGATTCTCTGGAAGTTTAGCCTAAACTATTTAAAGTCCCGCCCTTATTCTAACCCGACATCGCGATTACGGAGGTGTTGTCATGCAGGGTATTCCGCCGCAGGTCCAGTCCATGCTGGCCCAGCTTGAGAGCTACCAGCAACAGCTTCAGCTTCTCGTCCAGCAGAAGCAGAAAGTCCAGCTCGAACTCAACGAAGCAAAAAAGGCCCTTGAGGAGATTGAGAAGCTCCCCGACGATGCGGTCGTCTACAAGACCGTTGGAACGCTCATCGTCAAGACCGACAAGGCCAAGGCCGTCGAGGAGCTCAAGGAGAAAGTCGAAACTCTCGAAGTCCGCCTTAATGCACTTGAGAGGCAGGAGAAAAAGCTCAACGAGAAGCTCAAGGAACTGACCGCCAAGATACAGAGCTCGCTCCGCCCGACGGCGGGTTGATTTCCCTTTTCTCTCCCGGTGGTGGGCATGGAGCAGAGGGGCGTTATCAACATCGGCCTTCCAGAGCTGAGCGAAGAACAGCTCATCGAAATCGGGGAGCTGGCTCAGAGGGTCATAATAAAGCACGTCTTCGACGCCCTCAATCGGAGCGACGTCAAGGACATCGAGGTGACCACGAGAATAAACCGGGACGAAACGCTCAACCTCGAAATCGAGGTCTACCTCGAAGTGCCGGTCTTCGTCAAGGTGGACGTCGAGAGGCTGATTGACGAGGCCCTCGAGAGGGCCTACGACGCTGTGGAGAGAAAGCTGAGGGAGATTGCGGGTAAGGGTTAAATTCAGTTTTGACAACATCTTCTTGGTGGGAGAATGAGGCACAGGGAATTAGCCGAGGCCTTCGCAAGGGACGTCAGGAGACTGCTGGGAGACAACGTCGTCGAAGTCATACTCTTCGGCTCCGTCGCGAGAGGGGAGGCCAGTGAGGAAAGCGACGTTGATATTCTCGTGATTGTCAAGAAAAACCCTTGGGATAGCCAGAAGAAGCTTGCCGACCTCGTCGTTGATTATCTTCTCAAGTATGGCATTTACGTGTCTCCCAAAGTCCTGAGCGTCGAGGAGTTCGAGTTCATGAAGGGCATAAACTCGGCGTTTTATATCAACGTGAGCAGGGAGGGAGTTAGGGTTGGTCACTGAGGTCGAGATACTCCTTAACGATGCCCATGAATCCCTTGAAGCGGCAAGAGTGCTTCTTGAGAATGGATTTTACAGAGATGCGATTAGCAGAGCATATTATGCGATGTTCTATGCGGCAAGTGCCCTTCTTCGTGCTAAAGGGGTCGTCACGAAAAGCCACCGGGGAGTTATTGCAAAATTCGGGCTTGAGTTCGTGAACAAGGGTATCGTTGAAAAATACTATGCAAAGGCGCTTTCCCTTGCCGAGACAAGCAGGGAGCGAGCTGACTATGACCCAACATATCGTCCCAGTGAAGAGGAGGCCGAGAGCATAATAGAAGACGTAGAACGCTTTATTGAGCGGGTAGAAAAAGCATTGGAGGAGCTGAAATGAAGGGAAAGCTCAAGCTTAAGCGCTTTCTCGAGCGCTCGCGCGACAAATCCTATCTCCTCCTGTGCCACCACAACGCCGACCCCGATTCCCTCGGCTCGGCGATAGCCTTCGCCCGCTACCTCAGGTTTATCGGCGTTGAGATGGTTAGAATAGGCGTTGCCCAGAGCGTTTCCTCCTACGCGAAAAGGCTTTTGACGCTCTCGCCCGTTCCAGTTGAGAAAAACCCGACCGTTGAGGAGGACGTTGTCGTAATCTTCGATACCTCCTCCCTCGAACAGCTCGAACCGATTGAGATTCCGAAGGGGAAGACGGTAATCCTGATTGACCACCACGTCGAGAAGGAGAGGCCGATTAAAGCAGATATAGCGGTTGTTGACTCCTCAAGGACATCAACAGCTGAAATCGTGTGGGAGCTGTTCAAGTACCTCGGCTTTGCCGACGAGGAAAGCGCGAGGGCCCTTTTGGCGGGAATCGTTACCGACACGGCCAACTTCCGCTTCGCCAACGCGAAGACCTTCAAAGCGGTGAGCGAGATACTGGAGAGGTTTCCTCTCCAGATGGGGGAGATATTTTCCCTCGTTGCCCCTGCCAGCGACGAAAACACCGATAACGCCCGGAGGATGGCTATCCTAAAGGCCTGCCAGAGGCTCGAAATCAGGAAGTTCAGGAAGTACATCATCGCCGTCTCGAAGGTCTCGGCATACGAATCCTACGCCTGCAAGGTCTTCCTCCAGCTTGGGGCCGACATAGCGATAGTCGGGAGCGAGAAGAAGGGCGTTAGGATTTCTGCAAGGGCAAAGGAGAGCCTTGTGAAGAAGGGCCTCCATCTCGGAAAAATCATGGAGAAGGTGGGGCCCATCATTGAAGGCTCTGGCGGTGGCCATGCCGGGGCCGCTGGAGCGAACGGAAGGGCCAACCTTGATAAGGCGGTAAAGCTAATCCTCAAGGAGATTGAGAACTTCCTCAGGGAGAACGGGTGATTGAGATGGCGAAGTGCCCGCTGTGCGGAAAGCCCCTCGACTGGGGGGAGCTGGTT
>NZ_JAMONU010000057.1 GCF_027066465.1 Thermococcus sp. | reverse complement strand
CCTCTACTCCCAACGAAACCTATGAGAAATATTACAAAAAGATGAGGGAGATTGAATGGGAGAGGACAGAAAGCTTTACGACACGAACGTCCTGATTGAGATGGTTAAAGGAACGACAAATGCCAGCAAGGGGTACACGACGACCCTCAACCTCGTCGAGTATCCGAAGGGCGTTGTTCTTGACCTGGGAGTTCTAATTCCTACACCCAAGGAGTACGCATTGGCAGTTGAACTCTCTGAAAAGCTCGTAAAGAAGGGAACCCCAATTCCAGCTGTTGACATCGTGATTGCGGCGGTTGCCATAAACAGGGGTTTGACGCTGGTGACGATGGATAAACACTTCAGTGAGATAAAGAAAGTCGCGCCCGAGCTTAAACTTGAGTTAAGGTGATGGCGATGCCCTTCGAGTTCGAGAGGCTTGAGATTCCAGATGTGATTCTGATTAAGCCGAAGGTCTTCGGCGACGAACGCGGCTTCTTCATGGAGACTTACAAAAGGCCAGACTTCGAGAGCGCTGGAATAAAAGGAGAGTTCGTTCAGGACAACCATTCCCGCTCCCGCTACGGTGTGTTGAGGGGCCTGCACTTCCAGCGTGAACCCTACGCGCAGGCGAAGATAGTCAGGGTCGTTCGCGGGGTAATCTACGACGTTGCCGTTGACCTGAGGAAGGACTCGCCGACGTTCGGAAAGTGGGTTGGGGTTATCCTGTCAGAGTTCAACAAATGGCAGCTCTACGTTCCCAAGGGCTTTGCACACGGCTTCGTCGTGCTGAGCGATGTGGCGGATGTTGTCTACAAGGTGGACAACGTATACGCCCCCGACTACGAGGGTGGTATTATCTGGAACGACCCCGACCTGAACATAGACTGGCCACTTGATGAACCCATAATCTCGGAAAAGGACAGGAAGTGGCCGACGCTGAGGGAAGCCATCGAGAGAGGCTGGGTGTTCTAAGGTATTCTCACAAATCTTTTTTAGTTCCGTTGTCCAGACAAAAGTGAGGTGATAAAGTGGGCAAAGTGGTGATTACTATTAATGTTCCTGACGGCATGGAGGAGTTCGTTAAGTCCCTCCTAGAGAGAGAGGCCCGGCTCATAGTACGAAAAATCTCCACAAGAGACTTCAGAGACACCTTTGGGGTTCTAAAAGGGAAAAAGAGAAGCGTCGATGAGATTGAGGCTGATATCTATGATGAGTGGGAAGTTTAAGTTTTTCATTGACAGCAATGTTATTCTGGACTACTTTTACGGGGAGAATCGTGCAAGGGAAATCATGGAGGCCGCAAAAAGCCTCGGTGACGTTTTCATAAACGGCATTGTTCTAACTGAGGTCTCAATCAGATATCTAAAGGATTCTACTGGAGAAAAGAGCTACACTTTGAAACATAACCCTCAGCTTGTCAGGGACGTAGATAAAGGTCCACTTTATTCGATTCTTGATGAGTTCTCCTATCTCTCAGATAATATGCCTATCGGTGAGGACGCAATAGTACTCATGGACACCTATGGACTCCTGCCAAACGATGCAATAATTCTCGCAACCTGTAAGTTCTATGGGATTAAGTATCTGATATCGTTCGACAGCGACTTTAGAAAAGCGTGTGAAGGGGAAGGAATAACGCTTGTGGATAGCAAAGGAAAACTGGAAGAACTTATCAAGAACGGTGGTTCGTTATGAAAATTGCGGTAATCGGTGCCAGCGGTCAGCTCGGGACGGATTTGGTTGAGGTTTTTAGGGAAGAGCCCTCTTTTGAAGTGATTCCGCTGACTCACAGAGATGTAGATGTTACGGTTCCGGAGACTCTGAAGGTGCTGAAGGAGCTGAAGCCGGACGTCATCATTAACACGGCCGCATACGTGAGGGTTGATGACGCGGAACTCTACCCAGAGAAGGCCTTTGCAGTCAATGCCATAGGTGCACTAAACGTCGCGAGAGTTTCCGAGGAAATCGGGGCGGTGAACGTTTACATAAGCACGGACTACGTCTTCGACGGCGAGAAGGGGAGTCCCTACGTTGAGGAAGATATCCCAAACCCGATAAACGTTTACGGGGTGAGCAAACTGGCTGGAGAGGTTTTCACGAGGAACTATTCGAGGAGGCACTACGTCATTAGGGTGGCGAGCCTCTACGGTAGAGCCGGGGCGAGCGGGAAGGGAGGCAACTTCGTTAACTGGGTCATCGAGAAGGCGAAGCGCGGGGAAAAGCTTAGGATTGTTGACGACCAGATGATGAGTCCCACTCACACCCTCGACGTCGCGAAGACCCTCGCGGAGTTCTTGAAGATGGAGCCGGAGTACGGAGTGTACCACATGGTAAATGAAGGCCACTGCTCCTGGTACGATTTCGCCAAGACGATCTTTGAAA
Source organism: Thermococcus sp. (assembly GCF_027066465.1). Classification (GTDB taxonomy): domain Archaea; phylum Methanobacteriota_B; class Thermococci; order Thermococcales; family Thermococcaceae; genus Thermococcus. The sequence continues at coordinate 870 of NZ_JAMONU010000057.1, read as the reverse complement.
TCCTCGGCTGGAACGTTGAGATTGAACCTATAAAGTCAAGCGAGCTGAACAGACTCGCGAGGAGACCGAGGTTCTCGGCTTTGGAGAACAGGAAGCTTCATAAGATTGGACTGAAAATGCCGACGTGGAGGGAGGGACTGAGGGAGTATTTGGGCCGAAAACAGTATTAGGTTAATGACACTTCAAGTTTCAAAGCCAGTGAAAAACTCTACCATCATCGATAAGTTGCGTCAGAAACTAACGCGACCTCTTAAGGGGTACAAACTGAGGAGAGAATTTACTGGGAGCGCACACTGCACACACAAACAGGTATGCAACAGGTTGCCCGTTGCATGAACGGTGCGTTTCTGTTGCACTCATGCAACATCGCAGGAAACAGGGAGCAAAACTTAAACTTAAAAGAAAAACACAACCAAGGAACAACTACAAACGAATTGTTCCACGAGTGAGGCGAACCGGTAGTGTTTTAAAAATACGCACTAAACTGCACAATTTTTTTAAACTTTGTGCACCACATCTTTATAGGTGCACAGAATGAGAAAGCACATAATAGCCCAGAAGTACGAACTTGAGCGGCTGAAAAGGGAGCCCTATGTTAAGAGAGAAGCCGAGGAAAAGCTCAAACGGTACCTCCAAACTGACGTGATAAAGGTTATAACCGGGCCCCGAAGGGCAGGAAAAAGCTTCCTGGCGGTAAGAACCCTCAAGGAAAATTTCGGTTATGTGAACTTCGATGATGAGGTGCTGGCCAAAACAGAGGATCTTGATGACGTTCTGAAGCTCGTTCACGAGGTTTACGGAGACTTTAAAACAATTTTTCTCGATGAAATCCAGAACGTTGATGGATGGGAACTTTTTGTGAGCAGGCTA
>NZ_JAMONU010000056.1 GCF_027066465.1 Thermococcus sp. | reverse complement strand
AGTAGTCCTCTGGCATCATTTTTGCGATCATGCGAATTGCCTCAACGAATTCGGGAATCTTTTCTAAATCCCCATCAATTGGCTGAAATCCTGTTCCCCTCGCTCTTCTTTTCTTCTCTTCTACGATTTTTTCGGCGGCGTCCGCCGCCTTTTTTACAAATTCTACAAACTCTCCTGGACTTATGTCTTTACCAAGGCGGTCTCTCAATTCGTTGTAGATATTTTTGGCGGCTCGTTCTAGCGCCTTTTCTTTGAACTCTTCGAATGGGAGCAAGGGATACCCCGTGTATGTGTATATCGTTTTTTCATTCTTTTTCTCAAGATTTGGTTCCTCATTAACTCTGACAATTATTTTCGGATCTCCTCTCCTATCAACGGCCGGCCACATGGCGTGTTCTAGCCCAATCTTTGCGTCTATGTGGCTTTTAGTTCTTGCTGCCAGCGGGATTGAGATTATCTGGAGGAGTGTAGTGTATTTTGCGGCATCTTCTTCCGTGGGTGCGGCCACTCTGATTTTCGTTTCATCTTTATTGTATGGGTTCTTATCCGGGTGGTGAAGGGAATAGATATATATTGGCTCCTCTATCGCTTTTTCGATATTTTTGTCAACACTTATTCCATGTTTTTCCAGAAGAGCGCGCAAATAATCTTTCTCTGCAAGCAATGTTGCTTCCTTCCGCACGTTTTTTGTAACGTGTATTGTCATCGCTTTTTTCTTTCTTCCGAGGATGCCCTCAGGTACGTGGAGCTTTCGCTCATAGGACCTTGCGATGTGTTCGCTTACCATCTCGTTACCCCTCCACAGTTTACCTATTTACGGATTTACCAATAAGCCTTTCGAACTCCTCCAAATCCCAGGCCAAAAATCCCTCTTCCCTCATCTCTTCTTTTCCTTCAACGCTCTTAGCAACCAAGCCGTAATAGTGCTCCCAGTCATCAAGTCCCACCAGCCCAGCCTTCCGTTCCAACTCCTTCAAAACTCTCCGCGCTTCCCTCTCATTCAAGTCCTTCCACTTCACCTCAACGAAAAGTGCCTTCTTCTCGCGTTCGTTCAAAGCGACCAAATCAATCTCCTCTCCTTTTCTCCACCACCTGCCTATCTTCGTGAACCTGAAAGGCAGTTTTCCAGCCCCCTTCAGCTCGATTAAAAACTGCCTGGCAATATCCTCGAAAACCCAGCCGAGGTACTCGCTCAGGTTCTCCATCACAAGCTCCACCAGAAAATCACCCTGTCCCGTCTCTATCAAGTCCACGTTCGGGTGGACGTAGCGGAACCAGAAGGCGAAGTAGGGGTCGGCTATGTAGTACCGCCCCTTCCGGCTCTTTCTGCTCGCGGTAACGGGAAGCTCGCGCCTCACGAAGCCCAAATCAATCAAAACGCTCAGGTATTTAGCCACGGTTCCGCGCTCGAGGCCGGTCTCGTTGGTTATCTCGCCGAGCGTCGTCTTTCCCCCCGCTACCGCTTCCATAACCGCGAAGTAGTTCCTAGGCTCCTCAAGCTCCTCCATGAGGACGAAGCGCGCATCGCCGTAGAGGAACGAATCCGGGCGGAAGTAGGCCCTGAGGTTCTCCTCGATGGTCTTTGAGTCGTCGAACTCAAGCAGGTAAGCCGGCGTTCCCCCGAGGATTCCGTAGGCCTTAACGAAGTCCTCAAGCGAATACTTTGGCAGGAAATCTCTCGCCTCGAAGAAGCCCAGGGGAGACACCTTCAGCTGTGCGGTCCTCCTGCCGTAGATTGGGCTTTTGTATCCGAGCAGCTTCTCCATCATCGAGACGCTCGAACCGCAGATTACGAGGAAGATTCTGCCCCGCGAGAGCTTCAAATCCCAGTACTCCTGAAGAATCGAGGGCAAGGCGGGGTTTGCCTTCACCAGATACGGGAACTCGTCAATAACGACCGCAAGCCTCTCAGCGCTTTTTTGAGCGAGGTACTCGAAGAGGGCGTCCCAGCTTTGGAAGGGGTTCTTGGCGAGAAAGCCGTCGTTAAAGTGCTCCGCCACCCGTTGGGAGAAGCGTTTCAGGTTCTCGGTCTCACTGGTTTCCCTCGCGAGAAGGTAGATTCCGCCGTTCCTCCTCAGGAACTCGAGGAGAAGGGCCGTCTTCCCGACCCTGCGCCTCCCGTAAACTACGATGAACTCCGCTTTGCTTCCCCCAAACCTCTCCTCCAGCAGGGACAGCTCGGCCTCCCTGTTGATGAACATTATACTCACCAGTAATTTACTTGTGAGTAAATTATTTAAAAGTTGCGAGAAAAAGGGGAATCACGAGAAAAGCCCCAGCGGGGAGTAGCCTTCCCTCACTTTCTCAACCTTCATCTCCATTCCGAGGGCGTTGGTGACCGTTCCACTCTTCTCGGCCCATCTGCCTGCAGGGACAACGGGGTTTTAGAGACCGACCGGGCCTTCGACCCCTGCATCTACTCGGTGCACTTCGTCAGGGGATAAGCTTTTCTCCCCTCTTTCCCACTCTCTCCGGTGGGAGCATGGGACTGTTCGACTTTCTGAAAAGACGGAAGGGAGAAACCGGGGAGTTCATAGCGTCGAGGAAACCGGTCGCGAAGTTCAGGGTTGAGCAGATTCTCAACGTCCTCGGCAGGGAGACGCTGATTGGAACCGTTGAGGGGATAATCTACCCCGGCTACAAGGTGAAGGGAAAAAACATCGCCCTAATCCGGGAAATCCAGAGGGAGCGAAAGAGGGTTGACTTCGCGGTTGACGGCGACAGGGTCGCGCTGATTCTTGAGGGGAAGACAAACGCTAAAAAAGGCGACGTTCTCGAAATCTACCAGTCGTGAGGTGGGAGCAATGATAATCCTCGATAATCATTTCCACGTTGACCCCTTCAAGGGTCTCTTCCTCGAGGCGGTGAAGCAGTTCCACAGAGCGGGCGGAACGCACCTGATGGTGGTATACAAGACGGCCCACGACTACGGCTTCCCGGGCCTCAAGGCGGAGGACTTCATAAAGGCCATGGACTTCCACGTTGAGCTGGTTGAGAGGATAAACCGCGAAACGCCGGTTAAAGCCTTCGCAGTGGTCGGCGTCCACCCGGCGGAGTTCGTATATCTGGCCGAGAAAAAGGGCCTTGAATACGCGAGGAACGAGGTCATGAAGGCGTTAGAATACGCGCAAAAGCTGTGCCTTGAGGGCAAGGCCGTGGCGATAGGCGAGATAGGAAGGCCGCACTACGAGGTGAGCGAGGAAGTCTGGAACGCCAGCATAGAGCTGATGAAGTACGGGATGAGCCTCGCTAAAGAGGCGGACTGCGCGGTTCAGCTCCACACCGAGAGCTTCGATGAGGGGAAGTTCAGGGAGCTTGGAAGATACGTGAGGGAAGTCGGTATAAAGCCCTACCGCGTCGTCAAGCACTTCTCGCCGCCGCTGGTGAAGGTGGCGGAAGAAGTCGGCGTCTTTCCGAGCATAATAGCGAGCAGGAAGAACATAGAGGAGGCGATAAAGCAGGGAAACCGCTTCATGATGGAGACCGACTATATAGACGACAAAAGACGGCCGGGAGCTGTTCTCGGTCCGAAGACTGTTCCCAGGAGAACGAAGGCCTTCCTCCAGAACGGTCTGTTCACGGAGGAGGACGTCTACAAAATCCACGTCGAGAATCCAAGGAAAGTCTACGGGGTGGAGATGGAGGAGTGAGGGTCTGTTCTCGAATTCTTTTGCAAAAAAATTTTACACTTTTCAGCAAGAAAAAGGGTTGCAGGGTTCGAAAGTCTTTTAAATAGTCTCCATAAGCTCCCTTCAGCTTAGGGGAGACAGTGGGGACAAGATGAGGGAAAATGGCCTGGCACGTCTTTATTCCCGATTCCCTCCTTGAGGAAACCGACGACCCGAAAATCAGAACGTACAAAGTTGGGCAGGTTGCGAGGGCCTGCTCAATATTTGGCGTCGAGCACATCTGGATTTACAGGGCAGGCGGCAGGGACGGGAAGTTCATAAAAACGGTCCTTGAGTACATGGAGACACCTCAGTACCTCAGAAAGAGGCTGTTTCCCTTGATGCCCGAGCTTCGCTATGTTGGCGTCGTCCCCCCGCTCAGAACGCCGCACCACAAGCTCAAGGGGAAACCAAAGGTCGGGGAAATCCGCGAGGGCTACGCCTTCCGAGATGGAGGGAGAATCTACGCGGACATCGGACTCGACGAGCTGGCAATCGTTGAAGGGAACGTTGAAGGCCGGGCAACGTTCAGAATAGTCTCAACGAAGCCCCTCAAGGCCGTTCCAGCGAAGCCAACTGAATACTGGGGGTACAAAGTTCACCTGAGCGGGAAACCCCTGGCGAAAACACTTAAAAAGGCTCACCTGGATTTGGCAATCGCGACCTCGCGGAAGGGTCGCGACGTGAGAAAGGTCAATCTTCCCCCGCTCGAAGGGGAGGTTGGTATCGCCTTCGGCTCGCCGAGGAAGGGCGTCATGGAGCTCCTCGGCGGTGAGTACGAGTTCGACTTCGTGCTCAACACGATTCCGAATCAGAAGACTAAAACCGTCCGCACCGAGGAGGCGCTCCTCGCTACGCTGGCGATATTCAATCTCATGAGGAGGGATTGATATGGGAAAGGTTCACAGACCAAGGAGAGGTTCACTCGCCTTCAGCCCAAGGAAAAGGGCTAGGAGTGTGGTTCCAAGAATCAAGAAATGGCCAAAGGACAGTGAGGTCAGGATGCTGGGCTTTGCTGGCTACAAGGCCGGAATGACCCACATACTCATGATAGACGACAGCCCCGGACTGACCAAAGGCAAGGAAATATTCGTTCCGGTAACGATAGTCGAGGTTCCGCCGCTCTTCGTTTACGGTATCAGAGCCTACAAGCAGGGCTACCTTGGCCTTGAGACCGCAACTGAGGTCTGGTTCCCCGAGCTACATGAGAACGTCAGGAGGCGCATAAAGACCCTGCCGAAGAACTACGGTAAAGATGCCTTCGAGGCCAAGCTCGGTCAGCTTGAGGACCTAATCAACGACGGCGAGATTGTTGATGTCAGGCTTCTCGTCCACACCCAGCCCTGGCTCATCAAGCTCAAGAAGAAGCCGGAAGTTATGGAGTACGCAATCGGCGGTGACGACGTCAAGGCCAAGTTCAGCTATGCGAAGGAGAAGATAGGCAAGGAGCTTAGGGCAAGTGAAGTTCTTCACGAGGGGGAGCTTCTCGACGTCATAGCTGTCACCAAGGGTAAGGGCACTCAGGGCCCGGTCAAGCGCTGGGGAGTCAAGATACAGTTCCACAAGGCCCAGAGGGCTGGAAAGGGCAGGCACATCGGCAACCTCGGTCCGTGGCACCCGCCAAGGGTTATGTGGACGGTTCCCCAGGCGGGTCAGATGGGATTCCACCACAGGACCGAGTTCAACAAGAGGCTCATCGCCATAGGCGAGAACGGAAAGCTTAACCTTAACGGCAACGAGATTGAGATAACCCCGAAGGGTGGCTTCCCGCACTACGGAATCGTCAGGAGCGACTTCCTCATGATTGAGGGTAGCGTTCCCGGAGCCTTCAAGAGAATAGTCCGCGTTAGGCCCGCCATAAGGCCGCCCAAGAAGAAGCCGCCCGTTGAGAGGCCCCAGATAACCTACGTCAGTAGGGAGTCCAAGCAGTGAGGTGAGATAGATGAAGGTTAAGGTCTTCAATCTCGAAGGCGAGCCCGTTGAGGAGATAGAGCTTCCCAAGGTGTTCAGCACTCCCTTCAGGCCCGACCTCATCAGGAGGGCTGTCATCGCTTCCTGGACCCACAGGATACAGCCCCAGGGAAGGGACCCGCTCGCTGGAAAGAGGCGCGTTACCGAGAACATCGGTAAGGGCCACGGAATGGCGAGGGTCGAGAGGATAAAGACCCCGCCAAGGTTCGCGGCCTTCGTTCCCTTCGCGAGGGGCGGAAGGAGAACCCACCCGCCGAAGGTCGAGAAGATAATCTGGGAGGACATCAACAAGAAGGAGCGCAGGCTCGCTATAATGAGCGCCATAGCCGCAACCGCAAACCCCGACCTGGTGAGGGCAAGGGGACACGTTATAGACAACGTCCCGGCCTTCCCGCTCGTGGTAGTTGACGACCTCCAGGGCGTTTTCAAGACCGCTCAGACCAGGGAGATATTCAAGAAGCTCGGAATATGGGACGACATTGAGAGGGCCAAGAAGAACACCAAGATAAGGGCCGGAAAGGGCAAGATGCGCGGAAGGCGCTACAAGAAGGCCAAGGGGCCGCTCATCGTTGTGGCTAAGAACGAGGGAATCGTCCAGGGAGCGAGGAACCACCCGGGAGTTGACGTCGTTACCGTTGACAACCTCGGCGTTGAGCTTCTCGCGCCCGGAACCCACCCGGGAAGGCTCACGATATGGACGAAGAGCGCTATAGAGAGGCTTAGGGAAATCTACGGGTGATGAGAGATGGACCCATATAAAGTTATCATAAGGCCGCTCGTTACCGAGAAGGCCGTTTCGCTCATCGAGAAGGAGAACAAGCTCACCTTCATAGTGGACAGGAGGGCAACCAAGCAGGATATCAAGAGAGCCGTGGAAGAGATGTTCAACGTTAAAGTTGAGAAGGTCAACACCCTCATCACAATGAGGGGCGAGAAGAAGGCCTACGTCAAGCTCAAGCCCGAATACGACGCGAGTGAGATTGCCGCAAGGTTGGGATTGTTCTGAGGTGATGTGAGATGGGAAAGAGTCTCATACAGCAGAGGAGAGGTAAGGGCACTACAACCTTCCGCGCTCCCTCCCACAGGTATAGGGGTGCCGTTAAGTACGTTCCTCTCAACGTGACGAAGGAGAAGACCCTCAGGGGAGTCGTTCAGGAAATCCTCCACGACCCGGGAAGGACCGCTCCGGTCGCTCGCGTTAAGTTTGAGGACGGAACGGAGAAGTTAATCCTCGCCCCTGAAGGAGTCCTCGTCGGGCAGGAGATATACATTGGACCGGAGGCTCCTGTGGCGATAGGCAACACGCTTCCGCTCGCCAAGATACCGGAGGGAACCTACGTTTACAACATCGAGGGGGTTCCGGGCGACGGCGGGAAGTACGTTAGAGCTGGGGGAACCTACGCCCTCGTGGTTTCGAGGGAGAAGGACAAGGTCATCGTGCAGCTTCCGAGCGGCGAGCTCAAGCAGTTCAAGCCCGAGTGCAGGGCAACCATAGGTGTTGTTGCCGGCGGTGGAAGGCTTGAGAAGCCGATAGTCAAAGCCGGTAAGGCCTACTACATCGCCAAAGCCAGAAACAGGTTCTGGCCCAAGCCGAGGGGTGTCAAGATGAACGCCGTCAACCACCCGCACGGCGGTAAGGAGCACCACATAGGCAGACCCTCGACAGTTTCGAGGCGCGCTCCGCCCGGAAGGAAGGTCGGTCACATAGCCGCGAGAAGAACCGGTAGGAGGAAGTGAAGATGGCGAGAAAGAAGGAGTTTAGGTATAGGGGTTACACGCTCGACGAACTGCTCAACATGTCCCTTGAGGAGTTCGCCAAGCTCCTCCCGGCCAGGCAGAGGAGGAGCCTCAAGAGGGGCCTCTCCCCGGAGCAGAAGAAGCTCCTCAGGAAGATTCGCCTGGCCAAGAAGGGCAAGTACACCAAACCCATAAGGACCCACAGCAGGGACATGATAGTCCTCCCTGAGATGGTGGGAATCACCGTCCATGTCCACAACGGCAAGGAGTTCGTTCCCATTGAGATAAAGCCCGAGATGATTGGGCACTACCTCGGGGAGTTCGCCATGACGAGGAAGGTAGTCCAGCACGGCTCGCCGGGTGTCGGAGCTACAAGGTCATCAATGTTCGTGGCAATCAAGTGAGGTGGTTTAGATGAGCAGGGGCAGGTTTTCCTACTCATTCCAAAATTTTGACCCGGACAGAATGGCCCGCGCGAGCGGAAGGGACCTCAGGATTTCGCCCAAGCACAGCGTCGAGTTGCTTAGGGAGATAAGGGGCATGATGCTCAACGACGCCCTTAAGTACCTCGACGACGTTATAGCAAAGAGAAGGCCAGTTCCGATGAGGCGCTTCAACGACAGCCAGGGCCACAAGCCGGGCAGGGGCTTCGGTCCCGGAAGGTATCCGGTCAAGGTTGCCAAGGCCGTAAAGAAGATACTCCTCAACGTCAAGAACAACGCCGAGCAGAAGGGCCTCGACGTCGACAGGCTCAAGATAATCCACGCGGCAGCGCACAGGGGTCCAGTCTTAAGGGGTTACATTCCAAGGGCCTTCGGAAGGGCCACCCCGTTCAACGAGCAGACCACCCACATTGAGATAGTCGTCGAGGAGATTAGGAGGTGAGACCTTTGGCCATCGAGAGGTACTTCATCAAGGAAGGCGTTAGGGAGATGCTCATTGACGAGTACCTTGAGAAGGAACTCAGAAGGGCGGGTTACGGAGGTCTCGATATCAAGAAAACTCCCCTCGGAACAAAGGTTATAATCTTTGCCGCAAGCCCCGGTTACGTTATAGGTCGGGGTGGGAAGAGAATCAGAGAGCTCACTAGGATTCTCGAGAGGCAGTTCGGCCTCGAAAACCCGCAGATTGAGGTTGAGGAAATCAAGAACCCCTACCTCAACGCCAAGGTCCAGGCGGTAAGGCTTGCCCAGGCCCTTGAGAAGGGAGTTCACTTCAGGAGGGCGGCCTACTCAGCAATCAGGGCCATCATGAGGAACGGAGCTAGGGGTGTTGAGATTCGCCTGAGCGGAAAACTCACCGGCGAAAGGGCGAAAAGCGTCAGGTTCTACCAGGGCTACCTCGCCAAGGTCGGGAACCCCGCTGAGACCCTCGTCAGCAAGGGCTACGCCCAGGCACTGCTCAAGCTCGGTGTCATCGGCGTTAAGGTCGCCATCATGCCGCCCGACGCGAGGTTGCCAGATGAGATTGAGGTCAAGGAAGTAATCGAGGAAGAGGTGAGCGGCAATGAAGCCCAGTGAGATTAGGGAGATGAGCATCGAGGAGATAGACAAGAAGATAAGGGAGCTAAGGCTTGAGCTTGCCAAGGAGAGGGGTGTGCTCACCATGGGGGCTTCGCTCGAGAACCCCATGGTCATTAGGAATCTAAGGCGCGACATCGCGCGCCTGCTCACAATAAAAAAGGAGAAGCTTAGGGAGAAAAGGTGAGGTTAGGTGCCGAGGATTGTGAACCCTCTGGATGAGATGCTCTTTAAGGAGGTCCTGAAGGAACAGCAGAGGATTAGGGTTTACATTGAGAGGGCCCGCTACGGAAAGCTTAAGACCATAATCGAGGGCATAGACGAAAAGGAATTTGACTTAGATGACATCGCAAAGAAGCTGAAGGCGAAGCTGGCATGCGGCGGAACCGTAAAGAAGGGAAGGATAGAACTTCAAGGCGACCACAGGGACCGTATCAAGAAGTTGCTCGCAGACCTTGGATTTTCCGAGGAGCTCATAGAGGTCGAGTGACGCGGAAAAACGTGGTCTGGCATGAGCTCATAGGCCTCAAAGCAAAGATTATAAGGGCATCTCATCCAGAGCTGGTCGGCATCGAGGGCTACGTCCTCGACGAGACGAGGAACACCCTCACCATATGTGGGGAGAGGGTTTGGGTCGTTCCGAAGGACGTGGTCGAGATTGAGTTCGACCTCGGCGATGAGAAAATCCGAATCAACGGTCGTGATTTGATTGGAAGACCCGAGATGAGGCTCAAGAAGAGGTGGCGGAAATGAGAGAGATTGGATTGAGGATTCAGCCTCCCGCTGAGGTGTGTGATGACCCCAAGTGCCCTTGGCATGGGAACCTTAAGATACATGGGAGGTACGTTGAGGGCATCGTTGTTAGTGATAAGGGCAAGAAAACGGTCGTCGTCGAGAGGCAGTACTACCACTACCTCAAGAAATACGAGCGCTACGAGCTCAGGAGGAGCAAGGTTCACGCCCACAACCCGCCGTGCATAAATGCAAAAACCGGCGACAAGGTTCTCATAGCAGAGACCAGGCCGATAAGCAAGACCAAGAGCTGGGTCGTTGTGGCCGTTCTTGAGAGGGCCGAGAGAAAGGAGGGGGTGTGAGGCGATGGCCAAGAAGGGTGCCGGTGCGACGAGGGGAATCAGCCCCGTCAGACCGACCCGCGCTCTTCCGGTCGGCGCCTACCTCAAGGTCGCCGACAACAGCGGTGCCAAGGTCATCCAGATAATCGGCGTTGTCGGCTACAAGGGAACCAGAAGGAGGCTCGCCAGCGCTGGCGTCGGTGACATGGTCGTCGCCACGGTCAAGAAGGGAAGGCCCGACATGAGACACCAGGTTGTCAGGGCCGTAATCGTCAGGCAGAGAAAGGAGTACAGAAGGCTCGACGGCATGCGCGTTAAGTTCGAGGACAACGCGGCCGCGATAGTGACCCCCGAAGGCGTCCCGAGGGGAACCGAGATAAGGGGTGCCATAGCTAGGGAAGCCGCCGAGCGCTGGGTAAGGCTCGGTAGCATAGCGAGCATAGTGCTGTGAGGTGAGAGAGTTATGAAGCTTGATATGAAGCAGCCGAGAAAGCAGAGGAAGTTCCTCCACAACGCTCCCCTTCACCTAAGGAACAAGATAATGAGCGCCACCCTGAGCAGGGAGCTGAGGGAGAAGTACGGCGTCAGGAACCTCCCGATTAGGGTTGGCGACAAGGTCAAGGTCATGCGCGGTGACTTCAAGGGCAAGGAAGGAAAGGTCGTCGAGGTCGACCTCAAGCGCTACAGGATTCATGTTGAGGGCGTCACCCAGAAGAAGACCGACGGAACCGAGGTTTACTACCCGCTTCATCCCTCGAACGTCATGATTGTTGACCTCAACCTCGACGATGAGAGGAGAGAGAAAATAATTAAGAGGAGGGCTGAGTGATGGCGAGAAAGGGTCCGAAGAGGCACCTTAAGAGGCTTGCCGCTCCGACCGCCTGGTATATACGGAGGAAGGAATATAAGTGGGCCGTCCGCCCGAGTCCGGGTCCGCACAGCATGAAGACTTCCATACCGCTCCTCTACATAGTCAGGGACTACCTTGGCTACGCGAGAACCGCGAGAGAAGCCAGAAAGATACTCAACGAGGGCAAGATACTCGTTGACGGTCGCGTTAGGAAGGATTACAAGTTCCCGGTTGGAATCATGGACGTCGTCTCGATTCCGGAAACCGGAGAGCACTACAGGGTTCTGCCCAACAGGATTGGCAAGCTCATCCTCCACCCGATAAGCGGGGAGGAAGCCAAGCTCAAACCCTTCAGGATTGACAACAAGAGGATGGTCAAGGGCGCGAAGGTCCAGCTCAACCTCCACGACGGAACCAACCACCTCGTTAGCCTCGCCGAGAAGGACGCCTACAAGACCTCCTACACCGTCATCATGAAGGTTCCGGAGAGGCAGATAGTCAAGATACTGCCCTTCGAGGTCGGTGCCTACGTCTTCGTTACCCAGGGTAAGAACGTCGCGAGGAAGGGCAAGATAGTCGAGGTCAGGCACTTCCCAATGGGCTGGCCCGACGTCGTCACCATCGAGGACGAGAACGGCGAGCTCTTCGACACCCTGAAGGAGTACGCCTTCGTCGTGGGTAAGGACAAGCCGGAGATTTCCCTTCCGTGAGGTGAGAGACGATGCAGATTAACAGGGAGGCCATTCTTGCAGACTGGGAGGCTCACCCGATGAGAAAGCCGAGGATTGCGAAGGTCACAATAAACATTGGCGTCGGCGAGAGCGGTGAGCGCTTAACCAAGGCCGAGAAGATGCTTGAGCAGCTCGTCGGTCAGAAGCCGATTAGGAGGCGCGCGAAGCAGACCAACAAGGACTTCGGAATAAGGCGCGGTGAGCCGATAGCGGTTAAAGTTACACTCCGTGGAAAGAAGGCCTACGAGATGCTCGACAGGCTCCTTGAGGCCGTGGACAGGAAGCTCAGCGTCGGCAACTTCGACGAGCACGGGAACTTCTGCTTTGGAATCCAGGAGCACATCAACATACCGGGCGTCGAGTACGACCCCGAGATAGGCATCTTCGGTATGGACGTCTGCGTTACCCTTGAGAGGCCCGGCTTTAGGGTTGCGAGGAGGAAGAGGCAGAGGAGGAAGATTCCGAACAGGCACAAGCTGACTAAGGAAGAGGGTATAGTCTTCGCTATGGAGGAGTTCAAGGTCAACGTGGAGGGATTGTGAGATGGCGAAGGCGGATTACAACAAGAGAAAGCCGAGAAAGTTTGGTAAGGGAGCGAGAAGGTGCATGCGTTGCGGCCAGTACGGCCCGATAATCAGGATACACGGCCTCATGCTCTGCAGGCACTGCTTCCGCGAGGTCGCTCCAAAGCTCGGCTTCAGGAAATATGAGTGAGGTGAGAAGCGATGACTCTGCTTGACCCGCTTGCGAACGCTCTCTCTCACATGACCAACAGCGAGAGGGTCGGAAAGAAGGAAGTCTACATAAAGCCCGCCTCGAAGCTCATCGGTGAGGTTCTCAGGGTTATGCAGGAGAACGGCTACATCGGCGAGTTCGAGTTCATAGACGATGGAAGGGCAGGCATCTACCGCGTTCAGCTCATCGGCAAGATAAACAAGGCAGGAGCAATTAAGCCGAGGTTCCCGGTCAAGGCCAGGGACTACGAGTACTGGGAGAAGAGGTTCCTTCCAGCGTTTGAGTTCGGAATCCTCATAGTGTCCACCTCCCAGGGAGTTATGACCCACAAGGAGGCCCGTGAGAAGGGCATCGGTGGAAGGCTGATAGCCTACGTCTACTGAGGTGAGAGCGATGCCGATAGACGCTTGGGTGAGGGAGGAAGTTGAAGTTCCAGAGGGAGTCGAGGTTACGGTCGAGGGAAACGTCGTCAAGGTCAAGGGGCCGAAGGGTGAGCTGGAGAGGGAGCTCAAGTATCCAGGGGTTAAGATATTCACCGAGGACGGAAAGGTCGTGATATACAAGGAGTTCCCGCGGAAGAAGGACATAGCAATAGTCAGAACGTTCAGTGCTCACATCAACAACATGATTAAGGGCGTCACCAAGGGGTTCACCTACAAGCTCAAGGTTGTCTACAGCCACTTCCCGATTACCGTTAAGGTTCAGGGTGACGAAGTTATCATCGAGAACTTCCTCGGTGAAAAGGCCCCGAGGAGGGCCAAAATCCTTCCGGGTGTCACAGTCAAGGTTCGTGGTCAGGAGGTAACGGTTGAAGGTATAGACAAGGAAGCAGTCGGCCAGACCGCGGCCAACATCGAGCAGGCCACGAGGATAACGAAGTGGGACAGACGTGTCTTCCAGGATGGTATTTACATAGTTGAGAAGGCTGGCAAGCCGATAAAGTTCTGAGGTGTGAGAAATGGACGAGAAGGCGAGACTCCTCAAGATAAGGGCCGAGCTCAAGAGGAAGAAGCCCCGCTTCCTTAGGCAGGAGTGGTGGAGGTTCCCGAAGTTCAAGAACGACCCCAAGTGGAGAAGGCCGAAGGGAATCGACAGCAAGATGAGGCTCAAGAAGAAGGGCAAGCCCCGCTCACCCAGCGTAGGGTGGAGCTCACCTAAAGCCGTGCGCGGACTTCACCCGAGCGGCTACGAGGAGGTCCTCGTTCACAACCTCAAGGAGCTGGAAAAGCTTGACCCGACCAGGCAGGTAGCGAGGATAGCTGGAACCGTCGGCGCGAGGAAGAGGGAACTCATAATCGCGAGGGCCAAGGAGCTCGGGATTAAGGTCCTCAACGCGAGGTGATGCTCATGCTCAGGATGCAGAGAAGGATTGCCGCT
>NZ_JAMONU010000055.1 GCF_027066465.1 Thermococcus sp. | reverse complement strand
TCCTTTGCCTTCTTCCCGAGCTTTTCGGCCCTTTGGAGGAGATTTTTCTCCTCGATTTCCTCGATGACAGCTAAAGCCGCGGCGCTCGCAACGGGGTTTCCTGAGAGGGTGAATGCATGGCCGAGAGGGGGCAGAGAATCCATTATCTCCGCCCTTCCGACGATTGCGCTTATCGGAAGTCCACCGCCAAGGGGCTTTGCGAGGGTTATGATGTCGGGCTCAACGCCGAAGTGCTCGATGGCGAACCACCTGCCGGTCCTCCCGAGACCGCTCTGAACCTCGTCAACGCCGAGGAGAATACCGTGTTCATCGAGGAGCCTTTTAAGTCTTCTGAAGTAGTCGTCTGGAGGCACGACCATTCCGGCGTCGCCCTGTATGGGCTCCGCCAAGAGAAGAGCTACGCCTTCGGCGTGGACCTCGCCCTCGAACTTCTCCTTGAGGTACTCAAGGCATTCCATACGGCACTTCCCCGGTTCTTTCCCAAATGGACAGCGGTAGCAGTTTGGATACGGTATGAAGTGGATGTCGCTGAGCTGACCGACCCTCGAGCGGACCTCAAAATCCAAACCCGTAACGCTCATGGCACCGTATGTTGAGCCGTAGTAGCTTCGAAGATAGCCGAGAACGGCCCTCCTTCCCGTGTAGGCCCTCGCGAACTTTATGGCCCCATCGTTGGCGTCGCTCCCGCTCAGACCGAAGGCAACCTTCGCGTTCTCAACGGGTGCAAGTTCCCTCAGCTTCTCCGCCAAGAGGAGGGGTTCAACCGGGAAGCCGTAGAGGAACGTGAAGTGGAGAAGTCTTTCGGCGGTCTTCTTCACCGCCTCGACTACGCGCGGGTTGTTATGGCCCACGTTCTGAACGGCCGCATCGCTGAGGAAGTCTATGTACTCCCTTCCATTGACGTCCCAGACGAGGGCGTTTCTGGCCTTATAAGGAACTATGGGGGCGTAGGTGACATGAGACGCCCTCGATATAACCTTTGAATATCTTTCAACGACCTCGGCAGGGTCGAGCATGCAACCACCACATTGTATAATCCTTTCGAAATTAATATTATTTTCGGCAAATTTTTGCTAATTTTTGAGAAATCTTTAAAAATTAAATGCTGAAATATTAAACAGGTGACCATAAATGCCCGAAATTGAAAAACTTGATGAGCTTGACAGGGCCATACTGCGCATACTGCAGGAGGACGGACGAACGAGCTACTCCGAGATAGCAAGACGCCTGAGCGTTCCAGAATCAACGGTCAGACTCAGGGTAAAGAGGCTCGTTGAGAGGGGCGTGATAAGAAAGTTCGCAGCGCTGATAAACCCCTTCAAAGCCGGCTACTCAATAGTGGCTTTCATAGCCGTTGACGTAGAGCCAAGCAAGATAAAAGAGGCCGCCGAAAAGCTGAAGGAACTGCCAGAGGTTGACGTTCTGGGCATAGCGACCGGGGCGCACGACATACTGATGCAGGTAACGGTGAAGGACCTGAAGGAGCTCGAGAACTTCCTAATCGAAAAGCTCGGTAGGATAGAGGGGATAAAGAGCACGGAAACCTCAATCCTAACGAGCGTCAAGAAGTGGGGCTATGCGAGGGTGTTTTGAAAGGAAAAGGGGAATCAATCGAGCAGGGGCGAGTCCTCGCTCACAGCGGTGGTGGAGTTGAGCATTCTCTTCAGGTCCTCCTCGGGCTCGCCTATGAGCCTGAGGTCGAACTTCTTTCTGAGGGTCTCGAAGACGTTCGGCGTGAAGAACTCCGGAGCCTTGGGTCCGATGTAGATGCCTTTGATTCCGAGGTAGAGCAGGCTGTAGAGGATTCCGATGGCCTTCTGCTCCATCCAGCTGAGGACTATGCTGACCGGGAGCTCGTTGAGGCCGACGCCCAGCTCCTTCGCGAGCGTCCCGGCAATCTGGATTATCGAGTAGACGTTGTTGCACTGGCCGAAGTCCATGAAGCGCGGTATTCCCTCGATTTCGCCGTAGTCGCGCCTGTTGTAGCGGAACTTACCGCACGCGGCCGAGAGGATTATGGCATCTTCGGGCACCATCGCGGTGAGCTTCTCGTAGTAGCTCATCTTCGGGTTGGGGACGTCACAGCCACCTATGACGAAGACGTGCCTTATCTTGCCCTCGTTTATGAGCTCGATGAGCTTATCCATGAGAGGGAGCACGTTGGTGTGGTGGAAACCGGTGACGATGTAACCGTCGTCCCTCTTTTCCATCTTCGGCGTCTCGAGCGCGCGCTTGATGAGCGGCTCGTAGTCGTTCTCAAGGTGGGGAACGCCCTCAAGGCCCGCTATGTCGGTGGTGAACATCCTGTCGGCGTAACTCTTAGGCGGTTGCTGGACGCAGTTGCTGGTTCCGAGGATTGCCCCGGGGAACTCGGTGAACTCCTTCCTCTGGTAGACCCACGAACCGCCCCAGTTGCCGTAAAGGGACTTGAACTTCCTGAACTCCGGATAGGAATGGGCCGGGAGCATCTCGGAGTGGGTGTAGACCCTAATCTGGTCCTCGAGGCCCATCTCCCTTATCTGCTTAAGGAGTTCGTAGAGCGCTCTGTAGGTGTGGCCGGTAACGAGAATTCCGTGCCCCTCGTCGGTTCCGGTCGGAACCTTGACAGGCTCCGGGTTTCCGTAGGTCTCGGTGTAGGCCTTATCAAGGAGCTCCATAGCCTTGAGGTGTATCCTTCCGTTCTCGAGGATGAGCTCGAGGAAGCGGCTCTTGTCGAAGTTCACGTTGGTGAGCGTTGAGTAGAGGGCCTTTGACAGGAAGAAGCCGATTTCGTCATCCTTGTACCCGAGCTCGTAGGCGTGGTAGTAGTAGGCGGCGGTTCCCTTTATTCCGTAGATGAGGGCCTCCTGAAGGGAGTTCAGGTCGGGGTCCTTGCCGCAGATTCCCCTGAAGGTGCACCCTCCCGGCAGGCTCATCGAACACTGGTCGCACCTCATCAGGATTCCAGCCTCTCTCCCACTGCTCGGCGCTTTTACGGTCATCTTCTCCACCTCCTTGTCATGACGCTTGTCATATGAATATTGGAACAAGCAATTTATATTCTTTATGGGGAGAAAGAGCAAGATTAAAGGTTATAAACAACAAACTCTCAATTCTCCTCACTTTTCAAACGCTCCAAAAGTCTTAAGTATTCTTCAAATTATCTCTAAACCATGAGGGTAAACGCCTTTGAAGTTGCCTCACGCTATGTTTACCCATCCCTCAGGAGGCGTCTCGTGGAGCACCTTCGGGAGAAGGGACTGAA
>NZ_JAMONU010000054.1 GCF_027066465.1 Thermococcus sp. | reverse complement strand
TGTTCCGGAAGGCGAGGGTCATCAGCCCTGTTCCGAGCAGGAAGAGCGACACGAACACCTCGAAGACCTTTTCGCTCATTCCAACCCCTCCAGCCTCTCAAGGGTAGTCTCGATAGTCCTGATTTCATCCCTCAGCTCAAGCAGAACTTCCCTCCCGAGGTCCGTGAGGCGGTAGTACTTCCTCGGCCTTCCGCTCACCTCGACCCAGAAGTCCTCGACGAGCTTGTACTTCTTCAGGCTCTTCAGGATGTCATAGAGGGCACCTTCGCTCGGGACGAGCTTGCCATCGCTCAGCTCTCCGAGCTTTTTCCTTATCGCGTAGCCGTGAAGCTCTCCCTCCCTCTCAAGGAGGGACAGCACGAGGTAGGAGTACAGTCCCGAGCGCAGGTCTTTCCTGAGCTTCTTGAGGGCCTTCTCCTTCGGGTTGCCGAGCACCTCGTTGCCTCCTTACGGGTGGGAATGAAAAAGGAATTAAAAAGTTCACCACCTAACGGTTTGTTCCCTCTCTGCTTTCGCGAGGGGAAGGAGCTTTGGAAGAACGACCAGCGAGGTCAGCAGTAGAACCCCGTAACCGGCCAACAGGACTAGGTTCGACGGATTCACGTGCCAGTAGGCCGCCAAGCTGTCGGTAAGCCAGTGGACGAGCACCATCGCGAGCAGCGCCTTCCTTCCCCAGCCGTTCCGGTAGGCATAGGCGAAGAGGACCGTCGTTGAGGAGTGGAAGAGCAGCGCGAGGGTTCTCTCGACGAGGACCAGAACCGAGCCACCGAAGAGGGACGAGAGCGTTGCCGCGTAGACGGCCTCGCCGATTCCGAAGCCCGCTCCGATGTAGAGCGCCTTTCCGAGGGTTTTATCCCTGGAGAAGTAGTACTTGAGCGGCTCCTGGAAGAGGGCCGCTATTAGGCCCGTCCAGAGGACCCTCGGGAGGGCCCCGCTGACACCGAGAAAGACGATTGCACTTTGAACGGGGGGCTGGAAGATGAGAACCGGAACGAGCAGAACCGCCCCGAGGATTAGCTCGCCCGCGTGAAACTTCCTGAGGTAAATCCATATGATTAGAAGGCCGAGCAGACCTCCGAGAAGCGGGTAGATGGCGTTTTTGGGATTGAACCGGGGGACTATATGGAATCCATCAACCTTTCCGTTCTTCACGGTTACGCTGACGGTGTAGCTCCCCTTCTCTGCTGTAACGCGGTAGAAATAGATTTGGTAGCCGTCCTTCTCCTCGGTCTTCTCGAGGGTGTACCCCCTGACGGGTCCGTAGAGCTCAATCATCTCGTCCCTCACAGCTTTGAATGTTTTTTCCGTGAAGGCCCGTTTCATCGCCGAACTCAGGTAGGGCTCGACCGCCGAGTAGTTGCCGGTTTTCCAAGCCTCCATCATTGCATCCTGTGGGCTCAGCGCCGAGACGTAGCCCAGGAGGAGCAGGAAAACGAGAAATGCTAGGAGGCGCTTCATGTCCATCACTCTGGCTCGATTATCACGGCGGTTCCAAAGGCGTAAACTTCGGCCATCCTCTGGCCGACGTTCGAGGTCATGAAGCGCATTCCGATTACCGCGTTGGCGCCCATCTCCTCCGCGTTCTGAATCATCCTCTGGAGGGCTATCTCCCTCGCCTGAGCCATCATCTCGGTGTACTCCTTCACCTCTCCGCCAACGAGGTTTCTAAGGCCGGCTATTATGTCCCTCCCGAGGTGGGTGGCCATAACAACGCCGCCCCTGGCAAGGCCCTTAACTTCAACAACTCGGTAGCCCGGAACCTTTTCCGTCGTAACGACTATCATGTCAATCACCCCTATACCTCGAACTTCGAGGTATTGTCTAGAAGAAGGGCTATTTAAACTTTACCAACGAGAAATAAAAAGGGATTCAAGAAGTGCTGTCGTAGTAGATGACGTAGGTGTAGCCGTCGTCGTATATCTCCTGGGGTGCGACGCCGTCGAGGTACGTCAGGGTCCAGCCCGGGTTCGCGTCCAGGTCAACCGTTCCGTTGCTGGCGGCCATATAGGAGGCCCATACAAGCTCCGAACAGTAGTAGCTGTCCCCGTAGACTTCCTTTGTCCACCAGGCCCAGTCGTAGGGCTTTCCGAGCTGCTGGAGTGCAAAGGCAACGGCACCGAGCTTTATGTCCTCACTGGTGTTCACCCTGAGGACTGCAACGGTGTCGTACCTGGCCAGGAAGTCGGAGAGGTAAACGAGCCTCACTTCACTCGGGTTGTCCCATGCCTCGATGACGACGTATTCTCCGACGGAGGAGTCGTAGCCAACTATCATTCCGGTGTGCGTCCAGTAGCCGGGAATTATCAGGTCGGTTAGGGGGTTGTGGCCTATGACTATATCTCCCGGTTCGAGGCCCGTTGGATAGGGGTGCGAGTACGAACCGCTCGTTCCGAGCGCCGCCACCGGGCTGACAACCGCGGCCAGCACAACCAGCACCACGATTGGATACCACCTCTTCAATTGCAGCACCTCCGATATATTGAAGAAAATCCTAATGAGCTAATAAGCTCATTTATGCTTAATAAACTTTTCTGATGACCTTTGTAGGGAGTTAAAGAACAAGTACGTGCATGTAGGGTTTAAATTTGAAAAATTCAATAGACCAACAGGTGGTTGTATGCATAAAATTCCCCACGGGGAGATACTGGACAAACTCAGGGCGCTCAATGCCCGTTGCGTTCTGATACAGTCACCGGAGGGACTTAGGCGGGAAGCCGAGGAGCTGGCGAGGTTCCTTGAGGAAAACGGCCTCGAGGCAATCCTCCACGGGGAGATTAACTACGGGGCCTGCGACCCGGCCGATGCCGAGGCAAAGGCCCTCGGTTGCGATGCGCTGGTTCACCTCGGCCACAGCTACATGAGGCTCCACCTTGAGGTTCCAACGGTTTTCGTGCCCGCCTTCGCCGAGGTTGACGTCGTTTCTGCCCTCAGGAAAAACCTCGGGGAGATTAAAAAGCTCGGGAGAAGGATAATCCTCGTAACAACTGCACAGCACATCCACAGGCTTGGGGAAGCCAAGGCCTTTCTTGAGGAGAACGGGTTCGAGGTTCTCATAGGAAGGGGGGACTCGAGGGTCAGCTGGCCCGGTCAGGTTCTCGGGTGCAACTTCTCGAGCGCGAGGCTCGAGGGGGATGGAGTCCTCTTCATAGGGGCCGGCTACTTCCATCCCCTCGGCGTTGCACTGGCGACCAAAAAGCCAACCCTTGCCGTAAACCCCTACTCAGGGGACGCGCTGTGGATGAAGGA
>NZ_JAMONU010000053.1 GCF_027066465.1 Thermococcus sp. | reverse complement strand
TGCGCTCATTGCGGTAGAGCTTGAGAAAAGGGTTTAAGGTCCCTCGGCTATTCAGCTCCGGTGGTGGCATGAGAATCGGAAAGCTTGCGAAGCTGATGAATGAGAGGGGCTTTGACGGAGCGCTCGTAAGTCCCGGTTCGAACTTCTACTACCTGACGGGCCTTAGAATTCACGAGGCAGGCGAGAGACCGACCCTTCTTGCCATAAACGCCGACGGAGAGTTTCACCTACTCGTTCCGAGCCTCTACGAGAACGTCGTAAGGGATTTTCCAGTCACCTTCTGGCGCGACGGCGAAAACCCCTACGAGAAGCTTTCGGCCGTTATGGGGGAGCTCGGCATTAAGGCGGGCAGAGTCCTGATTGAAAACACTATGCGCGCGGACTGGCTGATTGAAGTCATGCGGATTTCGAGTATTGAGCCTTATCCGCTAAGCTCGCTGATTCGGGAGCTGAGAATGAGAAAAGACAGAGAGGAGATTAAACTCATGGAGAAAGCGGCGAGGGTCGTCGATGAGGTCTTTGAAGAAATCCTAAGCTGGGACTTGGTCGGAACCACAGAGAAGGAGCTCGCCCTGAGGATAGAGCTTGCGATAAGGGAGCGTTCCGACGGGATTTCCTTCGAGCCGATAGTGGCAGGCGGTGAGAACGGGGCGAACCCTCATCACGAGCCAAGCGAGAGAAAGCTGAGGAAGGGCGACATGGTGATACTCGACTACGGGGCGAGGTGGAGGGGCTACTGCTCCGACATAACGAGGACGGTGGCCCTCGGCAGGCCCAGTGAAAAGCTCGTTGAAATCTACGAGGTCGTTAAAGATGCCCAGGAACAGGCTTTTCAAGCGGTCAGGGAGGGAGTGAAGGCGAGGGAAATCGACGGAACCGCGAGGAGCGTCATTGAGAAGGCCGGCTACGGAAGGTTCTTCACCCACAGAACGGGTCACGGGCTGGGCTTAGATGTCCACGAGGAGCCTTACATAGGGCCTGACGGGGAGGTCGTCCTCGAGAACGGCATGACCTTCACGATAGAGCCTGGAATCTACGTCCCGGGACTCGGTGGAGTAAGAATAGAGGACGACGTCGTCGTTAAGGGGAAGGGAAGAAGGCTAACGAAGGCCGAGCGGGAGCTGATTATTCTGTAGACTCGGCGAGTTCCTTCTTTATGACCTTTATCTCTTCGTCAAGTATGTCCCTGATTTTCTCCAGAAGCTCTAGGTACTCCCTCACGGTCTTCCTGTCCATTCTCCTCTCCTTGCCCATCTCGTCGAGCTTCTTTTTGAGCCTCTCGTGGTAGCTTATGGCCGTGTACAGGGAGCGAAGGGCAAGCTCGTTTGACGTTCTCAGGTACTCCCAGCCCTTATCGGTCAGGCGGTATTTGACGCGCCTGAGCTTCCCCCTGTATTCCTCCCTCGGTTCGAGGAGGCCTTCCTCAACCATCTTGTTGAGAAGCGTGTAGAGGTTGCTGTGGCTCGGCTTCCATATCCCGACCGTGAACTTCTCAAGCTCCTTGAGTATCTCGTAACCGTGAGTTTCCCCTTTAAGACCAACTATCACGAGAATGATGTTCTTGAGCGGAACGGTAAACAGGCCCTTGATGATTTTTCGCTCCTGCTCCGTTACCATCACCCCTAACAGGGAGATGTTCAAAAAGGTTTATAAACTATTCCCTCTGATGACATGTCGGAAATTGACATGTTTATAAATGAAGTGTTAGTAGGCAACATGTAGGTGGTTGACATGGCGTGGAACGAGTGGATTGTAAAGCACGCCAAGCTCGTCGTTGCGGTGTGGGTGGTCATCATAATCCTCGCCACGCCGCTCGCGATGAAGCTCAACAGCGTGACGAACTACAGCATGAGCCAGTTCATGCCCAAGCACGTGGAGAGCGTTGAGGTCCAGAACAACATGACCAAGTACTTCCCCAGCTTCGCCCACAGCAACAACATGACGTACATAATCATAACCAACATAAAGGTCAACAGCCCACAGGCAAAGGAAGCCTACGAGCGCTTTAAGGTTGAGGCAAAGCCCTACGGGAGCAACTTCACCAGCTACTACGACGCGGTTGACCTGCTCCACAACAAATCCTACGAGATAGCCCTCAACCTGACCAGAACAACCGCCAACCTCACGGGGATTTTCTACAATGCCGCCCTGAACTCAAGCAGGGCCTACGGCCAGCTGCTGACCCAGATTGAGAACCTGAGCGAGCAGGTTAAGACGCTCAACGAAACCGTTCCCCAGCTGGCAAGGGCGTATCTGGCGCTTGAGGCGAACCTGACGGTGCTCTACAACCAGAGCCTCGCCCTCAGAAAGGCCCTCAACGAGACAGACATGGCGTACGTCGGCCTCCACAAGAACCTCACTAAAGCAAGCGAGCAGTTGAGGACCCTCAACTCAACGATAGCGAACCTGAACTCCGGCCTGTACACCCTCAACGAAACGTACGGGAGAACTTACTTCGGGACGATTGGAACCTATGATGCTCTCCTTCAGGCGGGAGCGTACGAGAGGGGCCTCGACGAGGCAACAGCTGAAGCCATAGCAACTCAGCTCGGCGTTCCGGTGGAATTCGTTTACGCGGTTTACAACGCAACGTATCCGGTTTATTCAGCCTACGGCTCAGCGGCCATAACCGACGGCCTTCTCGCCAACGTTACGAGGGGAATAGTGCTGGGCGAGATTAACAACACCATGCAGAAAAACCTCGGGGAGGCGTACTCAGTCGCGTTCTATCAGGGAGTCCTGGCCTTCGATGAAAGGGCGGGAAGCAAATACGCACTCATACAGCTCGGTCAGGAAGCAAAAGTGCCGATAGCGGAAATAGCAACCGAAGCGCTGAAGAACCTGCCGGTCGTTATCGAGAAATCCGGTGAGAGCTTTGAGGTCCCGAAGATGGGTCAGGTGCCGGCCCAGACATTGGCCTACATAGTGAACGTCTCCATAAGCCTCGGAAAGAACCCGAGCACCCAGGCAGTTGAGAGCGCGACCATAGAGGCTGCCAAGACCCTTATGGCCGGCAACCCGCTCCTCAAGATGCCCAACGCGGACGAGATTCTGAGGACCCTCCTCGTTTACGGCCCGACCAGGGAGCTTGAGGAGAACCTCCTCGCAGGGGCGCTGGCCGAGAAGCTTCCAGCAGAACAGAAGCCGTTGGCGAAGCCGATAGCGAAGACGGTCGTTACCTTCGACGCCAACGCAACCGGCGTTCTAGCGAAGGACCCCGAGGTGCTGGAGAAGGCCACGGTTTCACTGCTCGCTGAG
>NZ_JAMONU010000052.1 GCF_027066465.1 Thermococcus sp. | reverse complement strand
GAAGGAGGTCTATCTGGAAGAGCCAGATTTGGACGACTGGTTCGAGAACGACAGGCCCGATTTGAGGCACTTCGTTGGAATATACATTCTCGCCCATTACCGCAACAGGCCGAGCGACGTGGCGCTTTTGGCCGACGCGCCCCACCACGAGGCCCGCGTGCTCAGGCTCAGAAACGGCAAGATAGTGACGGCGATACAGATTGCCAAGGAGGGTGGGATTCCGAAGAGCGTAATAGACAAGATGGCCAAGGGCTACAAGCCTCGCGGAAACATAATCCCGGACATGATGGTCAAGCACCACTATTTAAAGGAGTTCGCGAAGCTCAAGGGTTACAGAATAGTGAGAATTGCAACCCATCCTGACGCGATGGACAGAGGCCTGGGAAGCAAGGCACTGGAGCTCCTCGAGAAGGAGGCTCGCGAAAAGGGCCTCGACTGGATTGGTTCAGGATTTGGCGCGAGTGAAGAGCTCGTCCGCTTCTGGGTCAGGAACGGCTTCGCGGTGGTTCACCTCAGCCCCGCGAGGAACCCGGTCAGCGGGGAGTTTACCGCTATAGTCCTCAAGCCGATAAGCGAAAAGGCCAAGAAGCTCATCAAGAAGGCCAACGACGAGTTCAGGATTAGGTTTACTGAGTGGCTCGGCGACACCCACAGGGAGCTTGAGCCAGAGATAGCGCGCTGGCTCTTCGAGACGCCCTTCGGCGAGGCCGTTGATTACCCGGTTCACCTCACGGAGATTCAGAAGAAGCGCCTCGATGCATTTACGGGCAAGGTCCTGACCTACGATACCGTTGTCGATGCGGTGAAGCCGATAGTGAAGCTCTACTTCCTCGACGGCTGGATGAAGCCCTACCTCGACGAGAGGCAGATAAAGCTCCTCATCTACCGCGTTCTCCAGGTCCACAGCTGGGAAGAGAGTGCGAAGCTCATAGACAGAACCGAGACCTTCACAATGATTGAGGTGCGCGACATAATAAGGGGCCTCTGGTACTACTACAAGAGGCTCCTCTGAATCAAGTTTTTATAGTATTACAGCGTATAGCATCGTGTCATTGTTTCGGTGAGCATCTCAACGGTGACAGCTATGCCAGGGGGTAGCTGGGAGAAGATAATCTCGATAACGAAGGACGGAATAAAGAGCATAGGCATGATAAAGAGGAAATCAAAGAGGGGAAAGAGAATCGCGCTTCTCGTTGACGGTCCCAACATTCTGAGAAAGGAGTTTGGAGTAAAACTCGAAGACATCGTTGATGCCTTGGAGGGACTTGGAGACATCCGCGTCGCGAAGGTCGTTCTCAACCAGTACGCACCCCAGGGACTGATAGAGGCTGTTTCAAATCAGGGATTCGAGGCCGTTGTCGTTTCTGGCGAGACCGGGGTTAAGCTGGCCGTTGAGGCCATGCGTGAGATTTACAATCCCAACATAGATGTAATCGCCATAGCCACGAGAAACGCTGAGTTCCTGCCAATCATCCTGAAGGCGAAAGAACGGGGAAAGGAAACTGTTGTTATAGGCATAGAACCCGGGTTCTCCGTCGCCCTCAAGCACGCGGCCGACTACACGATTATACTCGCTCCCAGGAGGGAACCTGAATGAAAGAAACCCTCATTAAGGTCCTCAGGAGGGAAAAGGAAGAACGGGAGGAGGAGCACCACAAGAGCATCGGACTGATAATAGACGGTCCCAACATCCTGAGGAAGGAGTTCGGAATAAAACTCGAAGACATCGTCGAGGCGCTCGAGAGGATAGGCCGGATTAGGGTTGCCAAGGTCGTCCTCAACCAGTACGCACCCCAGGGACTGATAGAGGCCGTTGTTAACCAGGGCCTCGAGCCCGTGATAGTTGCCGGCGATACCGACGTGAGGATAGCGATAGAGGCCATGGAGCTTATATACAATTCCGACGTCGATGTAATAGCCCTGGCAACCCGGGACGCGGACTTTCTGCCCATAATTCAGGAAGCCAAGAGGAAGGGGAAGGAGACGATAGTCATAGGAACCGAGCCGGGCTTTTCTGTGGCACTTCAAAACGCGGCCGACTACGTTATAAAGATGGAAGGCCGCAGGGCTGAGGACAAAAAGGAGTAATCAGAGGTTCGTTTTTTCAACGCAAACTTTTTTAACACTCTTAATTAGTTGGTTATGAGAAGAAAAAACCGTGTTAAGGAGGTGATTGCGTGAAGAAGGTCCTCGCTCTCCTCCTCCTTGCGGTGCTGGCGCTGAGCCTGGCCTCGGTAGCTCCGGCCAGCGCTCAGGAAACGGCAACTCTGACCGTGTACTCATACGACAGCATTGAGCCATGGATGAAGAAGATAATCCCGATATTTGAGAAGGAGTACAACGTCAAGGTCAACCTCGTGCTCCTAGGGGATGCAGGACAGGTTCTCAACAGGTTAATCCTCGAGAAGAACAACCCCAGGGCCGATGTGGTGGTAGGTATAGACAACAGCTACCTCCAGAAGGCCATACAGGCCGGCGTTCTCGAACCCTACAAGCCCCCCAACGCCAAGTACATTCCCGAGTGGATAATCAAGAACTTCGACCCGAACTTCTATCTCACTCCCTACGACTACGGGGCAATAGCGATAGTTTACAAAAAGAACATCGTGAAGAACCCACCGAAGACGTTCAACGACCTGCTCAAGCCAGAATGGAAGGGCAAACTCATAGTTGAAGACCCGAGAACGAGCTCAACGGGCATGGCGTTCCTCCTGTGGACGATTGCCGTTTACGGAAACAAATGGCCTTACTTCTGGGCCGACCTCAAGAAGAACGGCGTCATCGTTGTTAAGGGATGGACTGCCGGCTGGGAGATGTGGGACAAGAACCAGGCTCCGTTGTTCGTCAGCTACGCCACCGACCCGGCCTACGCCGCCTGCGAGGACAACAGCACCAACATTGGAGCGGTCTTCCTCAACAACACCGCCTATGTTCAGATTGAAGGCGCCGGAATCGTCAAGGGCACCAAGCACCTGAAGCTCGCCCAGGAGTTCATAAACTTCCTCATAAGCAAGACCGCACAGGAGGCCCTTCCGACGACGCAGTGGATGTATCCCGTCAACGAGGAGGTCAAGCCCCCGGCGTGCTTTAACTACGCCCTAAACGTCAGCAGGGCCAAAGTAGTATCGATACCCTCCGGCGAGCTTGCAAAGAACACCGACAAGTGGCTCAACGAATGGACGGCCATAATGGTCGAGGGCAAGAGTCCCGAGGAGATATCGCCAACCGCGACCCAGAGCCAGACCTCAACAACTTCATCCAAG
>NZ_JAMONU010000051.1 GCF_027066465.1 Thermococcus sp. | reverse complement strand
CCCCGAGAAGATAGCTCCCCCGCTATTTCCCCAGTGCTTACCTTTCCCCCGGCAACGGCCTCAAGGATTGCCCAGTATCTCCTGGTAAGCTCGCGCTCCTCCTCGGTGAATATCTCGCCCACGAGGCCGGGAACGTAGTCCTTGAGAACGGTACCGAGGACGTCAAAGGTTTCGACGCCGTAGGATTCCACCGTAGGAGCAAGCCACGGTTCCTGAACGAGAACGGCGAGTTCAACGAGGGGCTTGCCTTCAAAACCAATGGAGTGAACGAACTTCAGGACGTCAGAAGGCCTGACGAGACCTACCTCATGGGCGTGGAAGAGGCCCAGCAATGGACTGCTCTCCCCGAGGAACCTCCTGAAGTAATGCCTCGTTGAGGTTATGAGGGTCAGTTCACCTTTTCCCGACAGGCCCTGGAGAAGCGAGAAGAACGGCTCTCCGAGGCGGTGAAACTCGTCAACGACTATTCTACCTGTTTGGAGAATGAGCGGGAGAAACTTCATGAACTCGTCAAGGGTCATTCTCTCTCCGCTATCCACATCGATGAGCTCCGAGCCCCTTGTAACGATGAAGTATCTCGCGTAGTTTCCCCTTTCGCGGACGTAGAAAGTCTTTCCCGTCTTTCTGCGCCCGTAGAGGAGCACCCACTTCGCCTTGAGGGCAACGTCGAGTTCGGGCCGTTCTATAATGGCCATTAGTATAACCACCATTATACTAATTCTGCTTATTCTTAAAAGCCTAACGCTTGAACACCCTAACGTCAACGACCACGTGCCAGACGCCGGGGGCGTAGCGCTTGATAATCAGCTCTTTTAGTTTCTCGGCCTCGTAGCCATGCTCCCTCGCTATCCTCCTGAAGGTTGCGAAGGGCTCTTCTGGCATTAACCTCTCCGGCACGGTGTTGTGGTAGTGAATAATCGCCTCGTCCTTCGCTATGCTCAGGGCCTTCGGTATGAACTCGGCGGTCTTCACAACGTAGCCCATCAGAACCCTGTCGGCTATGTTTTCAGCGGGAAAGTCGCGGTTGTCGATGTTGTAGGGCGTCATCAGGTCCTGGACGTTGTTGAGCCAGATGCTCTCGACCAGGAAGCGGAAGGTGTAGGGGTCCTTCTCAATCGCTACAACCCTCGCCCCCTTGTGAACGGCCATCGGGAGGCTCAGATGGCCTATTCCCGCGAACATATCAACGACCAGCTCGCCCGGTCTCGCCACCTCCGCCATTCTGACGCGCTCCTTGACGTTGGCCGGCGAGAACATAATCCTTGCCACGTCGAGCTTGTATTTGACGCCGTTCTCAACGTGAACGGTAACGGTGTCCCCGCCGTAGAGAACCTCGTAGTCCGGCTTCCGGGTCTCGCCGTGTATGTGGCCCTTCCTGAGGACGGTTTTAACGCCCAGAACTTCCGCGTAAACCTCAGCTATCCTATGTTTGTAGGGCTCAAGCTCCGGCCTGAGGGGCAGAATCAGGACGTCGCCAATCTGGGCCCAGTGCTTGGGGAGCAACCTAACCAGCTCGGGGGGAAGCTCCTTCGACAGTATTTCACTAATGCGGGGTTTTATCAGCTGCGTTTTTCTCGCCCTCATGCATGTCCCTTCGTCAAAAAACGATGGGAAAGCCTTAAAAAGTTTAAAGACCTCCCTTAATGATGACAATGAACCGGAGGTTGAGGCGCGGGATGGATGACGAACCCCCGAATAGTGGGCTGTTTTCGAGGCTTTTTGGTAGAAAGGGGGAGGCGCTTCTTGAGCAGAGGCTGAGCGAAGAGGCCTATGAAGACTACCGCAGGCTTTTAATGAGGGCAAGACCGGAAGTTAAGGGCTCGAAGCTCACCGTCAGGCTTGCGGACGGCGTTGTTGAACTCGATAGGGGCGTCCTCAGGATTAGGGCCAAGGACAAAAAGTCCGCGGAAAAGATTTTGAGGAATCTGCACCACTACGAAGGGCCCCCAAGCATATGGCCCGCCTACGGTCTGAGCTATTCGATTAAAAAGAGAGGGCGTTTGATTCTCTGACGGAATCTTTAAATTCTTCCCCAATTCTACTACCTCTGCGGATGACGACCCTTGCCCAGTCTGAACTGTGATGACGTCGGTATTAGCTGACGCAGGGGCGGGGAGGTTCGCGGGCCGATGAGCCGCCTCATCGGGAGGGAAGAGAAGTGGGGAACAACGGAAGCGACGGGCTGATAGAGTTCTATGCGAGCGAGGCCCTGACCTGCCCGAGGAGGATATACTTCCGCTTGAAGGGCTACCCCGAGAGGTGGCCCGAGAACGTCAAGGTTAGGCTCAATCAAGGCGTTAGAACCCACGAGGTCCTCGGGAGGATTTTGAGGGACAGGTTCGGCTTTGAGCTTGAGAGACACCTCGTCCTCCGCTCGAGGAAGCTCGGCTTTGAAATTCACGGCAGGATAGATGCGTTTCGCGAGTTTCCAATTGAGATTAAGGGAAAGACAAGCCTCCCGAAGGTTCCCTATGAGTACCACCTTGCCCAGCTCAACGTCTACCTTCGGTGGGCCGAGGCGGACTACGGCTACCTGTACTACGTGAAGCTCCACGAGGAGCCGATGAAGGTGATAGGCAGGCTCGACCTTTCGGGTTTTCCCGTGATAAAGGGGCCGAACTTCAGGGCCTTTGAAATCCCCTACGACGGCAGGCTCTTTAAAGAGACGCTCAGGCACTTTTATTCGGTTAAAAAGGCCTATGAGAGGGACAGACCTCCCGAGGGCTGGAGGAGCTACGCCTGCCGGTTCTGTCCCTACCGATACCTCTGCTATCCGAACGGCTTCGAGCTTTAGTCCCTCACCCACTTCAGGTCGTTCTCAACGACACCCTCGATGAGTCCCTTGTTGTACAGCTCCGAGACGATGGCCCTAACCGGAACGAGGTTCAGTGCAAGTCCCCTTGGGGTTATCTCAACGCCGTAGTGCTTCATCAGCCTAAAAGCAAGTTCTCCGTAGTTCATGGGTTTTGAAAGAAGCTCCAGCACGGTTTTTTCCACATCCTCAACTCTCCGAAGGTTGAACTCAACAAGCTCAACGGCATCCTCTCCCGAAACAGCCGGGCCGTGCGAGGGTATCAGCGTATAGCCATTCTCAGCCAGGGAGCGGAGCTTCCCCAAAGATTCCTTGAAGAGCCCAGCGTCCACGAGGTAGGGAATGCCAACGGCACTTATCAGCCTCCCGCCGAAGAACGCGTCTCCGGAGTAAACGAGGCCGTTTTCCTCGTCTAAGAACCCGGTCATGCCGGGTGAGTGTCCGTTCAGCTTTATGGCAT
>NZ_JAMONU010000050.1 GCF_027066465.1 Thermococcus sp. | reverse complement strand
CTACGAAGCCGATGCGGGCGTTACGATAACCGCAAGCCATAACCCGCCGGAATACAACGGGATAAAGGTGTGGCAGTCCAACGGAATGGCCTACACCCCCGATATGGAGGCTGAACTCGAGAGAATCCTCGAATCCGGGAACTTTAGAAAGGTCCCCTGGAACGAGATTGGGACGCTCAGGAGGGCCGACCCGAGGGAGGAGTACATAAGGAAGGCCCTCGAGATGATTAAGCTCAACGATTCCTATACGGTTGTCGTCGATTCCGGCAACGGCGCCGGCTCAATTTTAAGCCCCTACCTCCAGCGCGAGCTGGGCAACAGGGTTATTTCGCTCAACTCCCACCCGAGCGGGTTCTTCGTTCGCGAACTCGAGCCGAACGCCGAGAGCCTCTCCGGACTGGCGAAAACCGTTAGGGTCATGAAAGCGGACGTTGGGATAGCGCACGACGGCGACGCAGACAGAATCGGCGTGGTGGACGACGAGGGGAACTTCGTTGAGTACGAGGTCATGCTCTCGCTCATAGCGGGCTACATGCTCAGGAAGTTCGGGAAGGGTAAAATAGTCACCACCGTCGATGCAGGCTTCGCTCTGGACGACTACGTCAGGCCCTTGGGCGGGGAAGTGATAAGGACGCGCGTTGGAGACGTGGCGGTGGCCGATGAACTGGCTAAACACGGGGGAGTCTTCGGTGGCGAGCCGAGCGGGACGTGGATAATCCCCCAGTGGAACCTAACTCCGGACGGGATATTCGCGGGGGCGCTCGTCCTCGAGATGATTGACAGGCTCGGGCCGATAAGCGAGCTCGCAAAGGAGGTCCCGCGCTACGTAACTCTAAGGGCGAAGATACCCTGCCCCAACGAGAAGAAAGCTAAGGCGATGGAAATCATAGCGAAGGAGGCTTTGAAGAGCTTCGACTACGAGAGGCTGATTGATATTGACGGAATAAGGATTGAGAACTCCGACTGGTGGATTCTGTTCAGGCCGAGCGGAACCGAGCCGATAATGCGCATAACCCTCGAGGCTCACACGGAGGCGAAGGCGAAGGAGCTGATGGAGAAGGCTGAGAGGCTGGTGAGGGAAGCCATCAGGAGGGCTTGAGATGAAAACCTACATCATCTACGCCATCCTCGCGGCGTTCTTCGCTTCCCTCGTTCCAATCTTTGGAAAAATCGGCCTCAGGGACGTCAACCCAACGCTCGCGACCGCCGTGAGGGCCGTCATAATGGCGGTCTTCCTCGTCGGCGTCGCCCTCGTGAGCGGTGTAACTCGGGAGCCGCTGAGCGGAAGGGCGCTGCTCTTCATAACGCTCTCAGGGATAGCGGGCGCGCTCTCGTGGCTCTTCTACTTCATGGCAGTTAAAGCCGGCCGTGTTCCCGCTGTAGTTGCGATAGACAAGACGAGCGTCGCGCTGGCAATCTTCCTCTCGTGGCTCATCCTCGGGAGCAGGATGGACGTGAAAACAGCGCTTGGCGCACTCCTCATAGTTCTCGGTGCGATTCTGGTGGCCCTTTAGGACTTCAGAGCATTTCTGAGCCTTTCAACGCTCTCCTCGATGTTATCCTTGTCGAACTCTAAAAACTCCGCCTCCGGGAAGCGCTCAATGAGCTCCTCGAAGAGCAGTCCCGGCCCTTCCTTAACCTCGAAGGAAAAGCGCTCGATGATTTTCCTGCTCTCCTCAAGCCTCTTCTCCTTGTCCATGTAGAAGAACGCTGGAATCAGGCCATAGTCAAAGGAATCAGGGTCGTTCGAGGTTGTGTGGAAGACACCGCAGGTTGGGGAGCCTTTAACGCCGACAAAGACCACCCGCTCCGGCTTCTCCTCCGTCAAGATTCTTCCTATGAAGTCCGCTACGACCTGAACCCTCTCGCGCATGCCGAGTCTCTCAAAGCTCTCCCTTCCCATCGGGGGCCGCGGCCAGCCGATTAGCTCGAACTCGGGGCAGGGGTAGGCAAGAACCTGCCATTCCTCGCCGAGCTCTCCAATAAGCTTTCTCAGCTCTCTTGCCGTCAGGTATTCCTTCTCCTTGGGGCCTCTGTAAACGTAGAACGGACTCAACAGGCAGGAGGCAATGATTAGGAGGTTCACGGTAATCACCTGACAACTTTTATTAGAGGAACCTTCTCGAAATCCGAGTCAAAGGTTAGAATGCGTTCAATTTCGTGCTCCGCGCAGGTTGCAACGATGAGGGCATCGTTGGGAAGCAGTTGATATTTCTCCCCAATCTCGGAGGCGAGTTCTATTGTCTTTTCGCTGATGGGCAGGATTCTGAGGAAACCGGCATCTCTCAGCTTTTTGAGTGACTCATCCACCTTTTTATATACAAAGAGATACTCGTTCAGGTGTTTCTTCAAGTCGCGAGGTCCTTTCAGGCCGTCCTGAATTGCGAGGGTAAACATGACCTTGTACACGGTCTCCGAGAACACAACGGGATTTATGACAAGGATATTTCCCTGATTTATGGTCTCTCTGACAAGGTTTCTGGCCTTAGGGTCCCCAAGGTGGAGGCCAACCAGGACGGAGGAATCAACGAAGACCTCAGAGCGACTCATAGTATGCCTCCTTGAGGCGTTTGTAGTCGATTTTTTCGACCTTTCTGATGATCATGGAGTCGAGAATCTCGTCAATGTCGGGGGTTATTACTATCCTCACCCTTGCGTGCTCCGGCAGGTTGAGCTTCTTCAGGGGCTTCAGCACACCGTTCTCGTAAACCGCCTCCACAACCTCCATGTTCCCACCAACTTCCCTTACTCCCCACTCCCTTTAAGCCTTGCTCAGCTCCTCGATAATCCGCTCCACCTTCTCCCTCAGCTCCTCCAGAGTTCCCTCGTTGACTATGACGTAGTCAGCTAGGTCCTTAAGCTCGCTCGTGTGGTAGAGCCTCTCCTCGGCGTCGTCCATTGCCCTGAAGTCTTCGAATGTCTTGATTCCCTTGTCCTTGCTGGCCTTCCTCCTCATCAGGCGCTCGAACCTTATCTCCGGCCTTGCCTTGACGTAGATGACCCTTCCTCCGAGCCTCTTTATCGCCTCGATTTCCTCCCGCGAGCGGACGCCGTCTATGACGATATTTTTGCAGTTCCTCTTCTTGTCAACGGCGAGGCGAATTAAGATGTCCCCGCCGTATTTGTCCTTGAGGTACTTTCCGAACTCTATGAGTTTCTCGCGCGTCGGCTCTGCCTTCTCCGGCAGTTCCGGAATCCAGGAGTAGTCGGAAACGTTGTGGGTCAGCAGGTCAATCAGCGGCTCACTGCAGGAAACCCTGCAGAATCCCTTCTCCTCGAAGAACTTGGCAACGGTAGTTTTTCCGGCGGCAATCT
>NZ_JAMONU010000049.1 GCF_027066465.1 Thermococcus sp. | reverse complement strand
ACCCGGCCCCGGCCTCGTGAATGATATTAGAACGTCCGCCCCTTCAAGCGCCTCTGCCGGGCCTCCCTCAATCCCCTCGCCGTTGGTCCTCGCGAGGAGTTCGCCCCTGTATGGAAACAGCTCCTCAAGAGGCAAATCCGACGTTAGAATCCTCGGCTTTCCCTTCACGAGCTCGACGACCCGGACGTTTTCAGGCTTAACGCCTGCCCTGACGATTAATCTGAGCGTCGCGAAACCGGCCGCCCCGGCCCCGAAGAGCGCGACGCTTATCTCGTCAAGCTTCTTGCCGACTACCTTGAGCGCGTTTATCAAGCCGGCCAGAACGACGCTCGCCGTGCCCTGCTGGTCGTCGTGGAAGACCGGAATGTCTAGTTCCTCCCTCAGCCTGTCGAGGATGTAGAAGCACTTCGGCGAGGCTATGTCCTCAAGGTTTATCCCGCCGAAGGAAGGGGAAACAGCCTTAACGACCTCTACGAACCTTTCGGGGTCCTTCTCTGCTAAAACGAGCGGGAAGGCATCAACGCCCCCGAACGCCTTGAAGAGCAGGGCCTTGCCCTCCATCACCGGGAGCGCACCCAGCGGTCCTATGTCGCCGAGACCTAAAACCCTCGTCCCGTCGCTTACAACGGCCACCATGTTGCCCCTGTTGGTGTATTCAAAGACCTTCTCGGGGTTCTCCGCTATCTCGCGCGAGACCTCGGCGACACCGGGAGTGTACGCTAGAGGGAGGGTTCCCCTCGTGAGCGGGACCTTTGGGATTACATCTATCTTCCCGTTGCCGATGAAGTTGCCCCTGTGAAAATCCCTCGCGTCCATTCGACCACCCGATTTTGTTGGCACTCTTAAGTTAAAAGCCCTTTCTCTCCAGTGGAAATTAAACTCAAACCTGTCCAGCAATGAACCCTCGCAGACCAAAACTTTTTAAAGCCAACACCCGCCCACTATAACCGGGAGTGGGCCGGTAGCTCAGCCTGGTACGAGCGCCGCCCTCGCAAGGCGGAGGCCGCGGGTTCAAATCCCGCCCGGTCCACCACAAAACGTTTTTACGCTTTACTTCAGAACTCCATCTTAGGTGGTGTGATGGTAGACCTCGACTTGTTTTCGGAGCCCGACGAGGTTGAGGAACTGCTCCGACAGCTTGAGGACGTCTCCAGACTGTCCCCGCAGGAGGTCTTTTCTTACCTGATTGAGCTTTCCGAGGCGACGCTGTCGCTCTACATAGTTATGAGAGACTCCCTGCCGAGGAGCTACGGCAGGGTCAAGTTCTCCCGCTTCGTGGAGAAGAAGAGAAAGCAGGTCGAGAACATGCGACACATTGCGAGGGAGCTCTACCCCGGACTGAAGACGAAGGAGGTCAAGTTCTCCAAGAGGTTCAAGGTTGAGACCGTTGGGGATTATATTAAGGTTCTCAGGAACGCGATAAACCTCGAGTCGATAAGCCTGAGGGCCTTCAGGTACCTGTCCGAGTCCTCGAGCGAGGGCATGCTTCTCAGCGACCTAGCCGATGAGATAGAAGGTAATATAAGCGAGCTGAAGAAGGAACTTGAGAAGGCCGAGAGCTTCGAAAGGAAGGCGAGGTTTTCGGAATTCGTCAAAGAACTGGTCGGTGGTGAAGATGGACGAGGTTGAACTCCTTAAGAAGCTCGTCTCCATCGAGTCCCCTTTCGGAAGGGAGGAGGAGATTTCAAAGTTCATAGCTTCGCTCCTCGAGGAGCACGGGATAAAAACGGAAACACTGCCGGTTGAGGGGTTCGGAGACGATGTTATAGCGTATCTGCCCGGCAAGGGGCCGACCGTTGTGCTCAACGGCCACATGGACACCGTGAACCTATCCCCCGGCTGGACGAGGAATCCGAGGGGCGAGCTCGACGGCGACCACTTCTACGGCCTCGGAAGCGCCGACATGAAGGCTGGACTTTCGGTATTTCTAACGCTCTTCATCGAGATGGCTGAGCTTTCAAAGCGGGAAAGGCCGAGCTTGATATTCACGGCCGTCAGCGACGAGGAGGGCTACTCAAGGGGAACGTGGGAACTGATAAAAAGCGGCAAGCTTGAGGGGTCGGACCTTGTGCTAGTCTCAGAGCCGACGAACGAGAGGCTTATGCTCGGCGCGAGGGGCCGCTTTGTAATAACCGTTAAGGCGAGGGGCAGGAAGGCCCACGCCGCCAGGCCTTACCTGGGAATAAACGCAATCGAGGAGCTGGCCAAACTCGTCGGCAGTCTTGAGAGGATAAGGCTCAGGAAACACCTGAAGCTCGGAAAGGGTTCATACTGCACGCTGTCCATGGAGGGAAAGGCCGACGGCCTGAGCGTTCCCGATTACGCGGAGGCGGTTATAGACAGGCACACCGTTGTGGGTGAGGACTGGGAGAAGGTCAGGTCTGAAATCATGAAGCTCGCGGAGAAGCTGAATCTAAAGGCCGAGCTCACGGTGGAGAAGTACCCCCGCCCAACACCGGACATGCTTCCCTACGTCATCCGCGAGAACCTGGGGGAGGCGAAGCTGTTCAGAGAAGCGTACAGAAGCACATCGGGAGGGGAGCTTGAAGTTACATACGGCAAAAGCGTCGGCGACTTCAACTACTTCGCGACCTATCTCAGAAGGCCTACTCTCGTCTTCGGACCCGTTGGCGGCAACTGGCACGCGAGCGACGAGTGGGTGAGCGTTTCATCGATTAGAAGGGTAAAGAAAACCTACAGGGCATTCCTCGCGTCGCTGGTGTAGCCTCGGGAAAGCCGGTCTCATCACAGCTCAGGGCAGGGAGTTTTCCTCATCGGCGCGAAGACTTTTAAGCTTCCCCTTTTAACCCCTTCCATGTTCGCGCTCATAGCCCGGGCCAGAAAGGACGCGAAGGCTCTAAGCTACATAAACGAGAGAAACTACGGGGGCTTCCTAAGGGTTGAGAGCCTCGGCGGGGGAAGAACCAAGGAGGAAGTCCTTGAGAACCTTGAGAGGATTCTTGGGGAGCCCTACATTCCGGTTCTCCTCCTCGGCGAGAAGGAGAAAGACCTCATGGAGGAGCTTTTGCCTGTTCTGAAGG
Source organism: Thermococcus sp. (assembly GCF_027066465.1). Taxonomy (GTDB): domain Archaea; phylum Methanobacteriota_B; class Thermococci; order Thermococcales; family Thermococcaceae; genus Thermococcus. Next base: position 12,021 of record NZ_JAMONU010000049.1, on the reverse strand, counting down.
AGTCCGGAAAGCCCTTCTACGCGAGAGTTCTGAGGACGAAGCGCGTTAGGAACATGCGCGTTGACGAGCTCTACTCCCACATCGAGGAGATAAAGGCCCGCTTTCGCCTTGGCATCGAGTGGAAAGGCACTTACGCCCTCAACCCCGAGAACCCCTTCGGCCTCGAAATTAACCCGGACTACGACATCTACCTTGCCATTGGCGACGGCTTCAGAAAAGCTATGCGCTCGCTCCTCGGCGTCGAGCTCGGCGAGAACTCGCTCGTCCTGCGGAAAACGATGAACCAGGAGGTCTACTTCTCCGGCCCGAACAAGGTGGCCGAGGTTAGCAAGAAGCTCGGCTTCCCGACCGAGGTTCTCTGGAGGTGCCCCTGCACCGAGGACGTTTCCCTCAACTCGCTCATCTCAGCCAACCAGGACTACATAGAGGCCTTTGCCAGCGCATCGAAGGCTTTTCTCAGGGCCTTTGAGGACTACGACATCGTCGTTCCCTGGAGCGGGGGAAAGGACTCGACGGCCACACTTATTTTAGCGAAGGAAGTTTTCGACGAGGTTACGGCCGTCTACGTCAGAATGGAGTACGAGATGCCCGAAACGGATGAATACGTTGAAGAGACCGCCAAAAAGCTCGGCGTGAACTTGATTCGCGTCGACGTTCCGATGCCCCTTGAGAAGTACGGCATGCCGACTCATCAGAACCGCTGGTGCACGAGGAAAAAGGTTGAGGCCCTCTATTCGGTCGTTTCGGAGTTTGAAAAACCGATTCTCCTCGTCGGCGACAGAGACGGGGAGAGCGCGAGGAGACGGCTCAAGCCACCGGTCGTTGAGAGGAAGACGGACTTCGGAAGAATCCTCGAGGCCATGCCGATAAAGTTCTGGAGCGGGTTCATGGTTCAGCTCTTCATCCTAATGAGGGGCTTTAAACTGCACCCGCTCTACTACGAGGGCTTTTACAGGCTCGGCTGTACCGTCTGCCCGAGCCTTGCCGAGTGGGAGGTCGAGCTGTTAAAGAAGAAGGGGGTAAAGGCCCTTCCGGGCTAAAGCTTCTTCCCCACTGCCAAGCCGACGATGAACGCTATCACCATGAATATTCCCAGAACACCGTACTGGGTTCCAGCCTGGCCCTGTGCCGCCTGGGTTGACGTTGCCGTGGCGTTGGGGACGTTCACCTGCGGAACCGTTGCGTTGGAGGGAACCTTTGGCGCGGGGGCTATTCCAGATGGGCTCTCGAGGAACAGGTTCGCCGTTTCCGTTGAGTACATGTAGAACGTCATGGCCGTCTGGAGGTCGCTGACGTTCTGGGTCTTAACGGCCTGCTCCTCAAAGCTCTCGGCGAACTCATAGTAGGCTATCGCAAGTATGGGCGTTATCCCCTTCTCCTCGGCTGTGCCTATGGCGGTCTTGGCGTCCTCCTTCGCCATGTTGAGCTTGTCCATGAGGACAGTCCAGTTCGTTATCGCAAGGGTGTCGAGGAAGACCTCCCCCTGAACGCGCGCCTGCATCGCAGTGAACAGCGCCGCCGAGTACTTGCCGTCGTCGTAGTACTGCTGGGCCTTCTCTATCGTGCTAGTCAGGCTGTTGCCTATGACGTCGCCGTACATGGACTCGATGTAGGCAACTATGAGGTCCGACTCATCTATGTAGTCCCTCGCGGTAATCCTGACTATGTTCTTGCTTATTGGCTTACCCCTGGCGAACTTCTTCCCAAGGTTAGTCCAGAAGACTGCAGTTTTGGCCCTTTCGTAGGCGTACGCGGCCTCGCCGATGGCATCCCAGTAGTCCTGCGAGTAGTAGTACCTCCACGCACTGTCAAGGGCGCTCTTTGCATCCTCAACCCTCTGCTCCGCGGCCGCTATGGCCTGAAGCATCGTGATTCCCCGGATTGTCTGGTTCTCCACGTACGCCTCCGTTGAGTTTATCTCGGCCCTAACCCTGTCGAGCAGTTTTTGAACGTCCTCCGGGGTGTTCGTGGAGAGGTACCAGTCAACGTGCCTGATTATTATCCTCGCCTGGAAGTCGTGGCTCAAGGCAGTATAGTACATTCCCTTCGCGATGTCCTCCCTCGACTGGTTGAGCAGCTGACCCGCGCTCTGAAGGGCCGCGAGGAGCGTTTCATAGGTTTCGTAGCCAACGTTGCTCTCCTGCAACTCCTTCATAACCTTCCGGTAGTAGGCGGTTGTGTTTGCGTAGTCGCTCTTCGCGTCGTTCTCGAGGAACGCCGTACTAATCTCGACCTTCGCCGGCGGCTTGGGCCTGGGAATCCTGTGGCCGGTGAAGTAGTAAACGGCCTGGTAGATGTCCTTGACCTCTATAACCTTGAGGCCCCAGCGCTCCTCGGCGTATTTCACAACGTCAACCGGTTTGGTTTCGGTTTTTATCTCAATAACTCCGCCTATCTCTTTCTTCTGGGTCTCCTGAACGTACTGAATCCTCTGACCTTCTGGGATGAGGAATATCTTCGCTCCTGCCTCGTGCGCGGCGGAGGCCTTCTCAAGGATTCCTCCAACGGGCCCGATGGTTCCGTCGGGGTTTATCATCCCTGTCATCATGACGTTGGGGTTTATCTTCCAGCCCTCGAGGGCCGCGATTATGCCGACGGTCATCGTTCCTCCTGCAGAGGGACCGCCGATGATTGATGTGTTCGCGCGAACCTGAATGAAAACGTCGTAGTGACTCATGTTGACCCCCAGAACCCTTCCCGCAACCTGAGCCGCGAGCCTCGCGCTGGCCTGCATGTCAACCTGCGCCAGCGGCCAGGTTTCTATGTAAACGTGCCCGTGTCCCGGGGCGACCGTTATAACGAACTCCGTAACCACTCCCACCAGCTGACCCGTCGAGGTCTTGGCAACGGCAGGTGCCTTGAGGACCACGGTGTGTCCCTCGCAGGGACACTGGGCCATCGCAGGCTGTGCCGTCAGTGCCAGTGGCATCACGAGGGCCAGAATGAGAACTACTGCAAGGACTCTCCTCATTCTCTCACCCTTTAGAGGCTCCTTTTTATCCGATAAAGCGTTTGTGGTTCAAAAATCTAAGACATATGAAGACTTCTTTTTGCTAAAGTTTTTATTCTAAACGTTCAATCTCGTTGAGCAGGTGGTGCCTTTGAGCATATTCCGCTCCCTCATAGACAGGAAGTTCAGGAGCATAGCGGGGGACAGGTACGACGAGATAGTGAAGAGGTACCGGGAGTTCCTTCTTCTCCCGGAGGAATTCGTTCTCCCGGAGGTCGAGAGCATTCTCATCCCCCTCGACAGATTCTCCGGGGATTTCCACGGGGTTTTGGACGTTCTGGAGGCCTACCGGGGAGCGAAGGTCCGACTCGTGTACCTGCTGGACGCCCAGACCTTCAGGCTGATAGAGGAAACCCTTGGCGAAGAGGAAGCGCAGAAGCTTCTCCAGGTTGAGAGGGAGCGCGGTAAAAGGCTCGTTGAGGCCTTAAAGGAGAGCCTCGAAGGCTTCGGACTTGAAGTTCAGGCGGAGGAGCGGTTCGGGGACAAGGGTGATGACGTCATCGAGATGGCGTCCGAGTACGACCTGCTCGTCATTTCGAGGAGCTTCGGCTCGGAGGTCACGAAGACATCCCCCATAAGTCCCGTCGTCCTCAAGGTGGTTCAGCACGTCCTGGTTCCGGTCATAGTCTACTGAGGTGGTAAGTGTGAACACGGCCGCTGCACTGTCCATCGGCGTCTTCCTGTTTACCTACGCCCTGATAATAAGCGAACGGGTTCACAGAACCGTTGCGGCCCTCTTCGGTGCGGCCGTCATCGTTGCCCTGAAGGTGGTTCCCTGGGAGAGACTGCCCGAGTACCTCGACCTCGGGACCCTGCTCCTCCTGATAAGCATGATGATTATCGTTAACATAGCAAAGGAGAGCGGTCTCTTCGAATACCTCGCAATAAAGACCGCCAAGCTCGCCAAGGGAAGTCCTATGCGGGTTCTGATTCTGTTCTCAGTCGTCACTGCGGTCGTCAGCTCCGTCCTCGACAACGTTACAACCGTGCTCCTTCTAACGCCGATGCTCCTCTACATAACGAGGCTCATGGGGGTAAACCCCGTGCCGTATCTACTCGCCGAGATTTTTGCGTCGAACATCGGGGGAACGGCGACCCTGATAGGCGACCCGCCCAACATCATGATAGCCTCCGCGGCGAAGCTCAGCTTCCTCGAGTTCCTCTCGAACATGGGCCCGATAGCGGCCGTGGATTTGGTGCTGACGGTTGGGATTATATACCTCGCCTACAGGGGGAGCATAACCGTCAGCGAGGGGGAGCGCAGGGGCATTGAAGCCGCCATAGAAAACCTCGACGAGAACGAGGTCATAAGGGACAGGGAACTCTTCAGAAAATCCGTCGCGGTTATCCTGGGCGTTATCGCGTTCTTCTTCATCCACGACAGACTTGAGCTTCCCCCGGCGGTTGTGGCGATGGCCGGGGCCTCGGTTCTGCTAATCTGGAGCGGGGTGGAGCCGACGGAGGTCCTCGAAAAGGTGGAGTGGACGGCGATATTTTTCTTCGCAGGCCTCTTCATAATCGTGGGGGCGCTCGTCGAGACGGGGGTTATAGACGGCGTCGCCCAGTGGCTGCTCGGCTACGTCTCGGACACGGGGCAGGCTCTCGTAATAGTAACGTGGTTCTCAGCGGTTGCCTCGGCAATAGTGGACAACATACCCCTCACCGCCGCCATGATTCCCCTGATTAAGGCGATGGGTTCCTCGATGAACGTGTATCCCCTGTGGTGGGCGCTCTCTCTCGGTGCGTGTCTCGGCGGCAACGGAACTGCCATAGGAGCGAGCGCCAACGTCGTCGTTATAGGCATAGCCGACAGGGAGGGGATAAGGATAACCTTCCTCGACTTTCTGAAGGTCGGCGCCGTTATAATGGTCCTGACGGTCGCGGCCGGTATGGGGATACTGTGGCTGAGGTACGTGGGGGTGTGAAGGGTGAGGATACTCGTTTTGGTTGACGGCTCCAAATGGAGCCAAAAAGCCGCTCTGCACGCGATAGCGATAGCCAAGAAGAAGGAAGCCAAGCTCGTGCTCTTTTCGGTTCTCGACAGAAAGGAGGCAAAGGCCCTAGCCTTCAACATGGGGTTAATCAGTCAGGACTTGGCCCACGTTCAGCGCTTTGAGGAGAAGGTATGGGAGGACATGAAGAGGAGCATACGGGAAATCATGACGAACCTTCTTGTTCTCTGCAGGGACGAAGGGGTTAACTGCTCGGTGAAGATTACGGAAGGCTCGGCTCGGGAGAAGGTTCTAGAGGAGGCGAACTCCGGCTACTCGCTCGTCGTCATGGGCGCCTACGGAAGGAGCGGCAAAACGAGGATTGGTTCACTCCTTGAGGAGGTCGTGGGAAGAATAGAGGCCCCCGTCATGGTCGTTCGTTAACGCTTCCAGAGGGCGAGCAGGAACAGAATCATGACCACCACTTCGAGGGCATCCACTATGGCACTGACGTCCCGCTGAACCCTCAGGGCGTCCTTTGAAAGCTCCACCACCTTTTTAATAGCCAGCAGGAGGAACGCGAGCAGGAAGTACAGCGCCGCCCGTAGGTGGCTCTTCTTGTAGGCGAGGTACGAAACCCCGACCAGTGTCAGCGCGAGGGCTATGAAGAGCAACTCAAGGACTACCTCCATCATTTCCCCTCACCCATGCTCGTCAGCAGGTCTATAAGGTTATCGGCCAGCTTCTCCCAGAGGCTCGGGCGGTAATCCCTAATAATCCTGGCAATCAGCGTCGGGTCGTGTTTGAGCCTGTATATCACGCTCCGCCCTTCCCTGACAACCTCCACTATCCCGAGCTTCTCAAGCTCCCCCATGTGGTAGCTAATCGTCGGCTGGCTTACGCCGAGTCTTTCGGCGAGTTCCCCCTGGCTCTTAGGCCCCTCCATGAGCTGAAGCAGGATTCGCCGTCTCGTCTCAGTTGAAATCGCTATGACGAGCCTTTGAGCTTCCTCCTCAAAGCCCGCCGGGAATATGTACCTCCGCCTTCCTATTTTCTTTGAGAAGACCTTGCCCTCTTTCTCAAGCTTGTGGAGGTGATACTGAAGGTCGCCGATGCCTATCCCCAGTTCCCTGGCGAGTTCTCGGAACGTCACCCCGGGCCTTCTTCGAATTTGGTCGAGTATCTCGTTCCTCCGCTCCATTTCTCAACCCTTAAACCCTGTGGTTCATTCCTCTATGGCAAGGAATATAAGCCCTTTCCCTTTTATGCCCTGCGGTGGGAGTATGGAGTGGCTCGTCAAGAGGGCCGAGGAACTCGCGGAAAAACACGGGATTGAATACTACGAGGTGCGGCTCGTCAGGGTTACCTCGACCCGGCTTTCAATGAGCAACGGCCAGTTAAGAGAGCTTTCGAGCGATTCCGAGCTTGGCATAGGGGCGAGGGCCTTCAACGGCGCCTGGGGATTCTCGAGCGCCAACGACCGCGAGAGGTTTGAGAAGGCCATCGAAACGGCGATGAAGATAGCCAAGCTCTCAAGGGGCAGCGCAAGGATTTACACGGGAAACCCGGTTAAGGACGAGGTTGAGCTTAAGGTCAAAAAGCCGTTCACCGAGGTTGACGTTGAAGAGAAGCTCTCCCTCGTTAAGGAGATAGACGGCCTCCTCGCGGGCGATGGGATAGTCAGCAGAAACGCCTACTACGGCGATTCAATCGTCGAGACCCTCTACTTCAACTCCCTGGGAAGCGAGATAAGAACCGTCGTGCCGAGGGTGAGGTTCGGCTTCTCGGTAACGGCCAAAGAAAGCGGCGAGATGCAGAACTTCTGGAAGAGCTTCGGAGGAACCCTCGGCTGGGAGCTGATTGAGAAAACTGACTTGAACTTCTGGACAGCCCACGTCAGGGAGAAAGCCCTCGAACTTTTAAGGGCCGGCTCACCACCCTCCGGAGAGATGGACGTCGTAGCCGACCCCGAGCTGACCGGGGTTTTTATCCACGAGGCTTTGGGCCATGCAGTCGAGGCGGATTCGGTTAAGAACGGCGACAGCATCTTGGCCGGAAGGCTCGGGGAGAGGATAGCGGTAGATGGTTTGAACGTCGTTGACGACCCCACTCTGCCAGGCAAGTTCGGAAGCTACCCGTACGACGACGAGGGGATTAAAGCCAAGCGCGTCGAGATAATCCGCGACGGCGTTCTCGTCAGCTACCTCAACGACAGGGAGACGGCCGAGTACTTCGGCCTCGAGCCGAACGGCCACGCGAGAGCCGAGAGCTACGCCCATCAGCCCCTCGTGAGAATGGGAAACACCTACGTTGAACCCGGGGACTGGTCGTTTGAGGAAATCCTCGAGGAGGTTAAGAACGGTCTCTACATGCTCGGCGACAAGGGGGGGCAGGTTGACACGGCCAACGGGACGTTCACCTTCGGGGCGAAAATCGGCTACATAGTTGAGAACGGTGAGATTAGAGAACCCGTCAGGGACGTGGCTCTGTCCGGCAAAATCCTGAACGTTTTGAAGAACATAAGGGCCATAGGGAAGGACACCCGCGTCGAGTTCCCCGGCTACTGCGGGAAGGGTCAGTGGGTTCCGGTTGACGACGGCGGGCCACATATACTGACGAGAGCCCTCGTGGGGGGATTGAAATGATTGAAGCGGTTGAAAAGCTCGCGGAAATGCTGGAACACGAGAACGTCGAGTGGGAAATCTTCTACCAGTTCGGCCGTTCGGGTTCGTTTAAAATCGAGAGGGAAACCCTCGAACGCTCCCAGAGGAAATTCTATTCGGGAATAGGCCTCAGGGTCGGTTTAAACGGCAGACTCGGGTTCTCATACATCACGGGCCTGCACCCGAGGGAGGAAAACCTCGAGCGGCTCGTCAAAAGGGCACTCAAGCTCGCGAAAATAAGCGAGGTTCCCTTCAGAGGTTTTCCGGTCAGGAGGAGAGTCCCCCAAGTGGAGGGAATCTACGACAGAGAAATCGACGAGATTCCCTTCGAGGAAGCCCACTCACTGGCGCTTCAGTACGCGGAACTCATGAGGGAGAAGAAGGGGAAGGAAACCCTCTCGGGTTCCCTCTCCTTTGCCGTTGGAACGAGCGGCGTGGTGAACTCCAACGGAATCGAACTTGAAGAACGCTCAACGTACATGGGCGTCTCGGCCTACGCCGTAATCAGCGAGCCGCCGGGAACCGGCTCCTACAGGCAGAGCTTCACGTCGCTACAGCCCGTCGAAGAACTCGAAAGGGCCGTTGAAGGGGCGGTTGATGAGGCGAGGCTGAGCGCCAGTGCAGAAAAGCTCGAACCCTACTCCGGAGAGCTGGTCCTCGAGACCGAGGCTGTTGCCTCGGTTATGGACGTCTTCATGAGCAACCTCTACGGCGACGAGGTCTACCACGGCAGGAGCAGGTTCTCGAAGCCCGGTGAGGCTATTGGCAACTTCACGCTCGTGGACGACTCGACCCTTCCGGCACTGCCGGGAAGCTACTCCTTCGACGGGGAGGGAACCCCCGGTCAGAGAACGGTTCTCGTCGAAGACGGGGTTGTTAGGAATTTTCTCCTCGACCACACCTACGCTTCGTTCCTCGACATGGAGAGCACAGGAAACGCGCTGAGAACCTTCAGGAGCGTTCCTTACATCGGAACGAGCAACGTGGTCATCGAACCGGGCGGTGAAAGCCTTGAGGACTACGAGGGTGTCATCGTTAGGAAGGTCTTCGGCGAGCACACCGCAAACCCCGTGAGCGGTGACTTCTCGCTGACGGTCGAGCTTGGCTACGTGGTTAAGAACGGCGAGCTGAAGCCCTTCAAGGACAACATGCTCGTCGGGAACGTCTTCGAACTCCTCAGAAAGATGGAGGTTGGAAAAGACACGAGGAGGGTTCTGAGCTTTCTGTCGCCGAGGATCCTCATCGAAGGAAGGCTCGTCTAACGGTATAGGAAGAAGTCCCGCTCGCCGTCGGAGCCGCTTAGGATTAACTTCGCCTTCCTGTCCCCAATGAACACACCCCTAACCCTTCCCTCCACCTCAACGGTTACCCTGAACCTCCCGTTCTGAAGCCTCGTGAGGGGGTTCGGCCAGATTTCAATTTCTCCCCTCTCGGTTACAACCCGGACTGGGCCTTTCTCGCACTCGACGACGACAACTCCACTGCCCCCTCTCTCTGGAACGGCTATCAGGCCTAGGGCGAGCACTATCAGCGGAACCGCGAGCGGGCTTAGCCTGAACCCAACCCCGTAGATGATTGCGAAGAGAAGAGCCGCCAGCGCAACCGAAACGAAGACGTAGGGGAGGGCATGACCAAGCGCCCTTGCACCGGCATCGCCGAGCGGAACCGCCATTAGAACCAGCTCCGACGCCATTGCCGTCCCCATGACGAGAATCGCGAAGACCGGGTTCGAGAAGTAGGGGCTTGAAACGACTTTTTCGGCGAGGAACTCGTAGGAGCCCGGCACGGCTATTGGGAGGAGGAGCGAGAGCAGTATGGCGAAGGGAATCGCGTAGGCTATCGTCGAGAGGAAGACAACATCCTGGAGCGAGCTCCTCCGCAGGTAAATCCCAACGACCGTAAGGGCTACGCCGACACCGAGGTAGGGAGAAAGCGAGGAGTACGCAATCAACAGCAGGAGCGCGAAGAGAATGGTCACGGCGATTCCAAAGTGCCTGAGGTTCACGAAATCACCCCCGATATCTCCTTGAGGACGCTGGACACGTTCTCCTGATGCCAGTGGACCGTCTTGGAAATCTTGGAAAGCTCCCAGGCGAGTCCCCGGTTCTCCATCAAAACGAGGGGGTTTTCAACGGTCGGTGCCACGTTTATCGAGACTATCCTGGCCCTTATCGCCGACTTCAACAGCCCAATGGTTCCGCTGACCCTTCCGAAGTTCTCCTCAAAGAGGGACGTCACGAATATAACCGTCGGAAGGTACCTCGAGCTGTAGCCCCTGATGAACTCTATGAGCGCAGAGGGGGTTTCCTCCCTCGCCTCCTCCCACATCGCGAAGACCTCCCGGAGAACGTCTCCCACAGCCCTGATTCCAGCCGAGGGGGGAACGAAACGTCCAAGCCCGTAGAGGTAGAACCCGACGTGGTACTCAAGCCCCGTGAGGTAGCTCACTAGGGCTGATAGCAGTTCAACGAAGCGCCCTTCACCTAGGGTTGAGAGGGATTCCACGTCTATAACTATGAAGACCGTTCCACTCCCTTCCCTCTCAAACTCGTTCACGAGAATTCTTCCAAACCTTGCGGAGGCCTTCCAGTTGATTTTCTTCAGCGGGTCCCCAGGCTGGTAGTCCCTGACCTCCCTGAAGTCCATGGAGACCTTGCCGGAAACCGCGTACCTGGGCCTGCGCCTCCGCGTTCCGGGAATCTTGTACCTCCTGGGGAGGCTCGATGGAAGGACGTGAAGCCCGGGACGTTTACCGCTTACAATCCAGTTGAACCTGACGAAGAGCGGGTTGACCGTTAAAACCTCGGCCTCCGGGAGGCTCTGCCTTCCGGGAACCTCGAACCGAAGCTTCCTCACGAAGGTCAGCACGGCCTCCCCCGGGCCTTTAAAACCCACGAACGTGACCCTCTCAGTCCTTACCCCAGCGGGAACGGGGAGCCTGAGGAGAATTATTCCAATCCCCCTCCCGGAGCGAACCCGTATCGTCTCCTCAAGCTGACCGCCCCTCATGACGGTGTCCCTCGACAGCGTCCTCCTGACCTCAATCACCTCCGGGGGGCTCAGAAGGCTGCCTATGAAGATTATCATCAGGGGCACAACCGCCAGAACCTCCATTCCCGGCGAAAGGAGCGCAACCCCCAGGAATATCGACCAGAGGGCGTAGCCGAGGAAGCGCCTCACCTCAGACCCCCCTTAAGGGCATCAAATATCTCCCTAACGAGCTTTTCTCTCCTCTCAAGTTCCTTCTTCAAAATGCTCCTCCTCAGCCAGAGGGGCGTTAGAATGCCCGGCCTTTTCGGCTCGTACTCGGAGAGCTTTTCGATGAGCCGAAGAAGTTCCTCCCTGCTCCCGAAGGTTCTGCTCCCGTAGAAGGCCACGTAGGAGAGAAGCTCCGCCTTTCTGCCTCCCACCAGAAACTCCCTAACGGCCTTCTCAATTCTTTCATCGGCAGGAAGTCTCATTCTCGGCCTCTCAGCGAGAAGCTCCTCGAGGTATTCCTCCGGCTTCTCACCCCTGCCGGCGGCGATTCCTATGGCCCCGACGAGGGCCACAACGAGGGCTATCCACTCGGAGTAGAGCGCAAGCTTCGGGTTCACCCTGAGGAGGTAGTTCCTCACGGAAAGGTAGGCCCCCACCCCGCCCCCAAGCAGGGCAAACCCGAGAACGCTCCCCTTAAGCTCCTCAATGCGCTCCGAGAGGAGATAGCCCAGCACCAGGAAAGCCCCAGCCAGAATCGGCACCGGCGACAGCTCGGCCGGCAGGAAGGGAAACACCCCCGCTACAACCAAGCCCTCACCGAGCCCCACAACCTTAACGGAGCCACGTTCGAGTCCGACGCTCCTGAGGACCAAGCCAATCCCAATCAGGACTCCGCCGAGAGACCATAACTTTCCCGTGAGCAGGAACGCTATGGCTAAAGACAGCCCCCTGATTACACTCCTTTTCGTCCCCTCGGAGTAGAGCGAAACCAGAAAACCGAGGAAAAGCGCAATCACAGGGGACATCAGCCATCCCGGCAGGAGTCCTGACCTGACAAGACCGACGCCGGTGAGCATGAGACCAACGTATAGAACAGCGTCAACCGCTTTACGCATTGCAACTCACCCCCGTCAGGCTTTCAACGCTCCGGTAGAACTCTATGAACTCTTCCCTGGTCAGCTCCCTCCTCCCGTACTTCGCCTCCTCAAACGTCTTCCTAACCTTCCCAAGGGCCTCCTCGGGCAGGAGCTTCGACTTGAGGATTTCTTCTATCTCCCTTGGCGTCAGGCTCTCAACGGGGATTCTGCGGGCTGCCCAGCTGAGGAAGCAGTTCTCGTAGACCCTGCAGACGGCCTCGTTGTAGCTCGGGACAACCCCAATTGCAGTCCTGAAGCGCCTGCCCCCGCAGTTGAGTTCAAGGGTGTGGGTTCCCCGCGAA
>NZ_JAMONU010000048.1 GCF_027066465.1 Thermococcus sp. | reverse complement strand
AAGATGGAGAACGAAATTCCAGCTCCGAGGGATGGTATAGTGAAGAAAATCTACGTCAAAGAAGGCGACACCGTAGATACCGGACAGCCTCTGGTAGAGCTTGAGTAATTCCCCAACGCTCCTATTTCAATTTTGAATCTTAATTCATATTTTGAGGTTGCTGGATTTTTTCTCCAATTTTAAGTTAAAAGCCGAAAGTTTTTCAGTTTTCTGCCGAAAGACATTTAAGTAATCAAGTGCACATTAATGTGCAAAAATCTGTCGGAGGTGCAACCATGAACTCCGCTGTAATAATCCTGATAGCGGCGGCCATATACGTCGGTTTCTACTTCAGCTACGGTAAAGCCCTCCAGAACAAGGTCGTTCGGGCGGACCCAAACAGGCCGACCCCAGCCCACAGGCTCTACGATGGGGTTGACTACGTCCCAGCGAACCCAGTAGTGCTCTACGGACACCACTTCGCAAGCATCGCGGGAGCTGGACCGATAGTCGGTCCGGCCGTTGCAATGGCCTGGGGCTGGCTTCCGGGACTGCTGTGGGTCTGGTTCGGAAACGTCTTCATCGGTGCCGTCCATGACTATCTGGCACTGATGTCATCTGTGCGCTACGACGGCAAGTCCGTCCAGTGGATTGCAGGAAAGCTCATGAGCAAGAGGACGAGCATGGCCTTCGAGCTCTACGTTTGGTTCTCGCTTGTGCTCGTCGTCGCGGCCTTCGGAGCTGTCATCAGCGGTATCTTCGTCAGCACCCCCGGAGCGGCAACTGCTTCATGGCTCTTCATGCTCGTGGCAGTAATCCTCGGCCTGCTCCTCTACAAGTGGCAGATTGACTTCAAGCTCGGTACTATAATAGGAATCCTGATGCTCATAGGCGCGATATACATCGGCTTCAAGTATCCAATACACGCCAGCGCCCACGTCTGGCTCGTTGCGCTTGGGCTTTACGTGATAGTCGCATCAGCACTGCCCGTCTGGATTCTGCTCCAGCCCAGGGACTACCTCAACGCCTACATACTCTGGTTCGGACTGATTCTCGGCGGACTGGCGTTCATCGTCGTGGGCATTAAAGGAATGGGAACCTTCACGGCACCTGCCTTTACCACCTGGAGCGCCCACGTCGTCGGCGGAAAGCCCTCCCCGTTCTGGCCAACGATTCCACTTGTCATCGCCTGTGGAGCGCTGAGCGGCTTCCACTCCATCGTAGGTTCGGGAACAACGAGCAAACAGCTCGACAATGAGCTCCACGGCCTTATGGTGGGCTACGGTGGAATGTTCACCGAGGGCTTCCTATCAACTCTGGTCATATCATCGATAGCCGTCTATGGACTTCAGGTCTTCCAGGACCTTAAAATCCCCGTTACACTAGCAAACTGGGGAAGCCAGTACGCCATTCAGGTTGTCCACCACAAGCTCAAGGTTAAGATATTCGCACTCAGTTATGCCTACGGAGTAAACAAGGCGTTTGGAATTTCGGTGCACGGAGCGGCACTCTTCGCGAGCCTCTGGGTTGCGGCGTTTGCGCTGACAACCCTCGACACGGCGACAAGGCTTGGAAGGTTCACGTGGCAGGAAATAATGGAGATGGCCAAAGCTCCAGAGTTCCTGAAGAACAAATGGCTTGCATCCTCAGTAGTTGTCGTATTTGGAGTTGCACTGGCGTGGGGCGGAAGCTTCCTTGTTCTATGGCCGGCCTTCAGCGGTATGAACCAGATGCTCGCCAGCATAGCCTTAATGACCGCATCGCTCTGGGTTGCGAAGGTTCAGAACCCGCACGGCAACTGGAAGTGGGCCGTCATAATCCCGGCGCTCTTCCTCTGGATAACGGTTACGCTGGCCCTCCTGTGGTTCCTGGTGGTCGTCATACCAGGAATCAGCAACCTCCTAACGAAGTATTCAGTGGGACTGATAACCATCATAGGACTGCTTCTGAACATAATGCTTGTCATAGACTGGTACCACGCGTGGAAGAAGCCATCAGAGGAATACGCCGCGATGGCCAGCTGAAGCTTTCGTTCTTTCATTTTTCCTTCTGGAGGTGAGAAGCTTGCAGAAGATTAAGGACTTCTTGAGAGGATTCGGGGAGGCGTTTCGTCACCAATCAACCGAGTTTATTGAGTTCGAATTGAGGGAACTCGAGAACGTCTTCGCGCTCATCCTGATGGGCTCTTTCATAGGAATTCCCAGCCCGCCGACGACGCTGGTTATGAGGCTCATGCCCCACATGGTCAAGGAAATCCGCGTTATGGAGAGCCGCGCCGTGAACCTCGACGACGTCTTCGCGGAAGTTGCCGGAATGTTCGATATAGACTGAGGTGGTAGCATGAGGGAGTACCTCGTCCCCAAGGAGGGCTTCAGGGTTCTGTTCGTGATAGGAAAGGGTGGAGTCGGCAAAACCACGACGAGCGCTTCAATAGCCGTTGGACTTGCCGAGAGGGGCTACAAAACCCTCATAGTTTCCCTCGACCCCGCCCACAACCTCGGCGACGTCCTCATGGAGAAGCTGAGCGACAAGCCGAAGAAAATCATCGACAACCTCTACGCGAGCGAGCTCGACATGGAAAAGCTGATTAAGGCCTACCTCAAGCACCTCGAGAAGAACCTCAAGAACATGTACCGCTACCTGACGGTCATAAACCTTGAAAAGTACTTCGAGGTCCTCAGCTACTCCCCGGGAATCGAGGAGTACGCGACGCTTGAGGCCATAAGGGAAATCTTGGGTGAGGGCGACAAGTGGGACGTTATCGTCTTCGATACTCCTCCAACTGGACTAACGCTCCGCGTTCTCGCCCTTCCGAGGATTTCCCTGATATGGGCCGACAAGCTGATTGACATAAGGCGCAAGATACTGGAGAGGAGACGTGCGATAGCGAAGATTAAGGGTGAGGAGGAGTACGAGATAGACGGGGAGAAGTTCAAACTCCCGAAGGACGAGGCGGAGGACCCGGTTATGAAGGAACTCCTCCAGTACAGGAGTGAAGTTCAGTTCGTCGAGGACGTTATAACGAACCCCAACAAAACGAGCGTCGTTGCCGTCATGAACCCCGAGATGCTTCCGCTCTACGAGACCGAGAGGGCCTATGAAAGCCTGAGGAAGTTCAACGTCCCGCTGAGGCTCATAGTGGTGAACAAGGTAATCCAGCTCAGGGAGGAAATCCCGGAGCTGAAGGTCAAGATGGAGGCGCAGAAAAAGGTCCTTGAAGAGGTCGAGCGGAAGTTCAGAGGAATCGAGGTCATAAAGCTCCCGATGTTCGCGGAGGAGCCGAGGGGCCTCGAATGGCTCAAAAAGCTCGGGGGAATGATTCTTGAGGGAGGAGGTTCTTGAGTTGCTGAAATCAGTTAAGAACCCCTTCACAGGGGTTGACATTGTGAGTGAGGGGCTTGTCTCAAAGATTATTGAAGACGAGGAGGGAATACAGATATACCTCGCCTTCGCCCGGAACACTCCACCCGGTCCGGTTTCAAGCGCCCTCGCCTGGCCGGTTCAGGCAAGAATCGTCAAGGACATCGTGAAGGTTCTTGAGAAGGCAGGGGTAGGAAAGTTTGAAATACTCGACGACACCACACTCCAGAGGTACTACCCCCCGGGTGATGTGTAATGCAGGTAAGCTCAACACTGCTCTTTGCCCTCATGGTCGTTGCTGCGCTGACGTCGATTCAGTTCTACAAAGGTAGAAAGCTCAACCTTCAGCTCATGCAGCATTACCTCCGCTCAATCGAGGAGGTCGTAAAGCCGAAGGACAAGGACTACGTGTGGCTTGGAGGCTACATCGGCTTTCGGGCCAGCTACAAGCTCGACAGGGACAACGTGAGAAAGTTTGAGTACACGCTAACCCTTCTTCCAAGGCAGAGCCTTCTCTACTTCCCGATAGCGCTCCTCACGAGCAGGCACGACAAGCTGTACTTTGTAATAAGGCCCCAGAGTCAAATCAAACGCGAAGCACACCTCATTCAGAAGGGCTACTACCGCATGAGGCCGAACATCGAGAACGAGGACTTCCTCCAGAGGGAAATCATAGACGTTGCGGGAAAACAATACGAGGCGCTCTATGAGAAGAAGAGGGACGTGATAAAGCTTAAGGAGCTTGTGGAAAGCCTTTCAAAGCCGCACAACGTCAAGCACGTCTCGCTGACGCCAAAAACCAACGTTTTTTACGTCCTCATGAAGCCCGAACCCGACACGATAGAGCGGGACGTCGAAAAGCTCCTCAGGTTCGTTAAAGAGAAGCTGAAGGAAAGTTCTTTTGCCGCGTAAACTTCGATACAATTTTCTTTACGAAAGCTTTATTTCGTTGAACCGCGAGTTATACAGATTGTCAAGACTCATGACAGATGAAGATTTTGACGTTCTCCCGCTCCAACGGGTCTGGCTGGGGTGGTTGAGATGGAGGTTTACAAGGCCAAGTTCGGCGAACCGGAGCTCGGCTGGGTTATTCTCGTTCACGGCCTTGGGGAGCACAGCGGAAGGTATGGTCGGCTGATTAAGGAACTCAACGAGGCCGGCTTTGCCGTTTACACCTTCGACTGGCCAGGACACGGCAGAAGCCCCGGAAAGAGGGGCCACACGAGCATCGAAGAAGCTATGGAAATAATTGATTACATAATTGAAGAGTTAGGTGAGAAGCCGTTCCTCTTCGGTCACAGTCTCGGCGGTTTGACCGTTATCCGATACGCCGAGACGAGGCCCGACAGGATTAGAGGGGTCGTCGCCTCATCCCCCGCACTCGCCAAAAGCCCCGAGACGCCGGGCTTTATAGTAGCCCTCGCGAAGTTACTCGGAAAGGTCGCCCCCGGCGTTGTTCTCTCCAACGGCATAAAGCCGGAACTGCTCTCAAGGAACAGGAAGGCGGTTAGAAGGTACGTGGAAGACCCGCTCGTCCACGACAAAATCTCTGCCAAGCTCGGGAGGAGCATCTTCGTGAACATGGAACTTGCGCACAGGGAAGCGGAAAAAATCAGAGTCCCTGTTCTCCTGCTCGTTGGCACAGGAGACGTGATAACACCCCCCGAAGGTTCAAAAAGGCTCTTTGAAAGGCTGAAGGTAAAAGACAAAACGCTCCGGGAATTTGAGGAAGCGTACCACGAGATATTCGAGGACCCAGAGTGGGCGGACGAGTTCCATAGAACTATTGTTGCTTGGCTGGTCGAGAAGTCTTACTCAAAGTTATAATAACTTTCTTTTACCTGGAGCAAACTATTTATCTGATGAGGGAAATACTAATATGGGGAAGCTTCATGCAGTGGGATTCGTCCGTAATAGCTATGGCCCCGGATGATTTTCTTGTGGAGGGCCTCTCCGAGCTTCTATCCCTTGCCGGGTTTACCGAAAAGGACAGGGAATACAAGCGGAAAGGAAACGTGAGGCTGGTCTTAATCAGGGGAGAAAGGGAGAATCCTTTTCACGGCAGGGAGGTCTTAACAGTCGGCATTCTCAGGGGAAGGGCCGATGCCGGATGGCTTCAAAGCGTTCTAAAGGACTACAAGAAAGCCGGCCAGGTCATTCTGGTAGCAATCGATGGCATTAACGGCAACGTTGAAGGCGTAAAGGCCGCGGACGGGAAGTGGCTTGCGGAGGTTTTCAACAGGTACTCAATTGAGCCGCCAAAGACCCTCCTCGAAAAGCTGGTTCCAGAAAGAAGACAGGAGAACAAAAAGCTGAAAGAGTTCGTTCTCGATGGGCCTTTAATTGAAGAGCTGTCTCCCCAGAAGCTTATAGAGGAAGCCGGAAGGATACTCTCCTACAAATACGGTTTAAATCCGGAGGAAGCAAAGCTCAGGGAACTGAAAGTCGTTCTAAGACCGATATACGTGGTGGTCTGGACAGATGGCTCCGAGAGCGGAAAGGCCCTGGTAATGGGGGACCGCGTTGAACTGAATGCCGAGGGAGAACTCAAGGGACTTGCCATGAAGGTTCTCCTCGAAGACGTCTCATCGGTGGCCGCGACCTCACTGGAGGTTGAAGAAACCCCCGACCCTCTGAGGCTCGTTACGGAAAAGGCCGCGAGAAAAGGCATCCTCAACCTCAGGATTCTCCAGAAGAGGAGAGCTTACTCACCAAGCTCTGCGGTGCTGGTGTTTGGCACAGGGATTAACGAGTTCAAGGTCAGCTTTGATTTCAGCGTGGGCAGGGTGTGGGCTGAGGCCGAGCAGCTAAGTGAGGAAACCCTACTCAGCATCGTTAAGGAGAGGATAGAAAGGGAAGTCGGGGAGGCGCCTGTTTCAATGGAAATCAGAAGAAGGGGCAGGTTCACCCTAATCAGAGGTAGAACTAAGAGATATCTCTTTGAAATCGAGGTTAATTCCTACAGCGGTAGCGTTCGGAGGAAAGCCATCGCACTAACGGAAGAGGCGATACTCGACATAGTGCTTAAAGAACATCCAACGGGAAGGATTCTTGGAATGGAGAGACATCCGGGAGCGTTCTTTGTTGACGTTCTAACCGATAGGGGAATAGTGACGGTAAAGCTTGACCCCTTAACGGGTGAAACCTTAATGGAGGAGGAACTTAAGTCGCCGTATGCAGTGCTTAATAACGTGGTTGGTGACATCCTGCGGGCCGGCGGTGATGTTGAGCTGAAGACGTGTCAGGTGATAGACCACGAACTCGTAAGGGCCGAGTTTGAAGGACAGGAGATGAGGATTTCGATTCTCTACGATGGGAAGAGCGGAAAGGTCCTCGAGAAAGACGTTGAGATAGGCAAGAAAGTTGCCGTTAAAGTTGCCCTCAGCCGCTATCCCGGGTTTACCCCAGTAATAGCGGAGGACAGCGGCAACGGGTTCAGCATAACCCTTGAAGGTGACAAACACGTTGTAAAGCTCTCCGTATCGAGGGACGGGAGGGTAAAGGAGGCAGACAGGTTCCTGAAGAGAGAAGTTGCCGAAAGGATAGCCCTTGAAAAGGTCAGGGAGGTTGAGAGAAACCCCGTCATCGAGGGACTGAGGCTCTCGAACCACTGGGTGGTGGAGTTCACGGGGCCGAGGGCCTTTGGAAAGGTCGTGGTTCACAGAAGAAGCGGGGAAGTCATCGCCTTTGAGTACCAGTACGTCGAGAGCGCCATAGCGAAGGCCTTTACCGAGTTCATCAGAAAGCAGTACGGGGACACCGTTTACGTGGAGTGGGTCGCCCACAGCATAGAGAACGGATACGCCGGGATAAAGGGGACGGGAAAGAAGGGAACTTACTTTGCCAAGTTCAACACCCTCACAGGGGAGCTTATTGAGCACGACTTCATCCCGGATGGCGGCATAGTATCGAAGCTGAAGGCTGCGAGGGTCGAGGGCAAATACGCCCTCAGATGACTTCCCTTCTATCTATTATATGCTCCAGCTCCGGTCCTGTCTTGATGAGCGCAACGGGAACGCCGACCCGCTCCTCTATTTCCTCCACGAACTCTTTGGCCTTCTTCGGCAGTTTATCGTAATCGGTTACGCCGAAGGCGTTCTTATCGTACTTGTCGAGCATCGTTAAGGCGAGCATCGTTGCCCCGTTTATTCTCGCCGAGTAGCGCGCGAACTCGAAGTCGAACCAGCCGACGCGCCTCCTCCTGCCGGTTACCGTTCCGTATTCGATGAGTCCAAGTCTCTCCGCTTCCTCCTGGCTCATCTCGGTCGGAAAAGGTCCGGCACCAACCCTCGTCGGAAAGCTCTTGAAGACGACTATGACGTCGTCCACCCTCGTCGGTCCTATTCCAACGTCGCTCGCTATGGCGGAGGCGGTGGTGTCCTTTGAGGTCACGTACGGATAAGTGCCGTAGTAGAGGCTCAGGCCGAAGCCCTGGGTTCCCTCGATGAGGACGAGCTTCCCCTCATCGAGCGCGTCGTTCACTTCCTGGGCAACGTCCGTTAGATAGGGCTCAAGCTCCGGGATGTCTTTCGCAAGCCTTGCCTTCCTGAGTGCCCTATCGGCGTTTGCAGGGCCACAGCCGCTTCCGGTGGTTCCTATCTTCCCGTGGAGATGGCCGTTGGAGCGGTCGAGCAACTTGTGCTTCTCCTCAATGATTGCACACCGGTAGTCAAGCCCGACCCGACCCTCAACGTCAAAATCCGCCAGCGCCTTGAGTTCGTTAAGGAAAACCTCCGGGTCGACGAGGACGCCGGCCCCTACGAGGAGCCTTGCATTCCTCTGCATGAAGCCGGTAGGCAGCTGCCTCACGGCGTATTTCTTCCCGTTTATGAAAACGCTGTGGCCAGCGTTCGGCCCAACCCCGCCCCGCGCTATGACCTCCGGTTCATCCTTAAGGGCAAGATACGCTATTATTGACCCCTTGCCCTCATCTCCCCATTGCCCGCCAACGACTATGTAGCTCGGCATGGCTCCTTACCAATGGCTAAGTTAATAGGGCACTTTTAACACTTTCGAAATCCACACAAATATGTCAATCGAGACGGGTTCCAGGCGGGGAAAGGTTAAAACTCCTGACCAACACCATTGGTTGGGGGTTCAAATGAAGAACAAGCTCGTGGTCGTTACAGGGGGAGCCGGCTTCATAGGCTCCCATATAGCCTGGGAGCTTGTAAAGGATAACGAAGTCCTCGTTATTGACAACCTCTACACCGGAAGGGAAGAAAACGTTCCTCCGGGTGCAAAGCTCACCAGGGCCGACATAAGGGACTACAACGCGATAGCCGAGCTGATAAGCAACGCCGACTACGTTTTCCATGAGGCGGCCCAGGTAAGTGTTGTGGACAGCATAAGGGACCCCGTTTTTACAGAGGAAGTTAACGTTCTCGGAACCCTCAACGTTCTGAGGGCGCTCCTCGAGGGACACGGAAAGCTGATATTCGCATCCTCCGCCGCAGTATACGGGGACAACCCGAACCTGCCCCTGAAGGAGACCGAAAGGCCGAGGCCGCTTTCACCCTATGGGGTTACAAAGGCCACCGCCGAGGAGTACCTCAGGGTTTATCACGAACTCTACGGTCTTCCTGTGGTTTCCCTCCGCTACTTTAACGTCTTCGGCCCAAGACAGAGCTTCAATCAGTACGCGGGGGTGATAAGTATTTTCATAAACCGCGCCCTGGCCGGTGAACCGCTCGTAATCTTCGGTGACGGCAAGCAGACGAGGGATTTTATCTACGTGAAGGACGTCGTCAGGGCAAACCTTCTCGTGGCCGAGAGCAAGCGCGCAAACGGGAGGGTCTTCAACGTTGCAACCGGAAAGCAGACCAGCATTCTCGAGCTTGCCATGAAGATTATTGAAATAACGGGAACGACAAGCTCAATACTCTTCGATAAACCGAGACCGGGCGACATAAGGCACAGCGTTGCCGATATAAGCGAGATTCGAAAGCTCGGCTTCGAACCAGAATGGAGCCTCGAAGAAGGTCTGAAGAAAACGGTGGAGTGGTATCAGGGGAGGAAGTAGACCGTGAAGCTGTAGTCCGAGGTTTTAATGCCGTGAACGATGACTAGAGGCGGAGGAGATTTATAGGGAACGACCCCAATCCACCGATAGGTGCTATTTCCTCCGGTATCCTGACCAATAATGAACGGACTCAAAGAGGGTCCCACCCACGAAAGGGACTCATTGCTGATGAGGACCCCATTGGAATACAGCATAATATCATCATTGAATCCCACGGTTACCTGATACAGCCCCCACTGTCCCATCGGCATAACGGTGTAGTTTGAGAAGTAAAAACCGCTCAGAGTGCCTCTCCGCTCGTACACGACGTCAATCTCTTGAAGACCTGAGACAGAGGGAAGTATTCCATAGCCAAGAAGGTAGTAAATGGACCCCCGTAGACTCCACACAAGGGTGTAGTTGTATGCTAGGTAGTAGGGGCCGTAGCCTCCAGCAGACCCGTTGCTAAGGTTTGCGAACATGATTACAGAGTATCCGCTGTAGCCGTACACAGCCAGAGCACTGACAAGAAGAGAGAAATATGGAAGCGTGATGTTTTTACCCGGCGTTATTGTTATTGGGCTAGTTGAATACATCCAGAAAGTTGACAGGTTGACGTAGCTCGGGTTGTAGAGGGAGGCGTTGCCGTAATAAAGCCTCAGGGTCAGGTTTTCGTTGGCACTTAGGTTGAGCATCGCCCAGAACCACGTCCTCCGGTCGCTTGGAACGTATGAATACCAGTACCTAATCCGGGTTCCGTTTGAAAGCATCAGAACGGGATACAGACCGGTCCAGTTGCCCGGCAGGGAGAAGTTGACCACGTAGTAGGGAAGCGCCGTGCCGCTCCGTTCAAGAACAGTTATGTTAACCTCTCCGGGCTGAAGGGGAGCGTAGGAAGATGAGCCGACTTCAACGTCCTCGAGGTTCATGGATATGCCGTTGAAGGCTGAGGCCACGCATGAACTGTCGTTCCTTAGAACGACAACCTTGAACTCAACGATTTTGGGCTTTGGAAGTATCGCGGCCACGTAGTAGGAGTAAGAGGTGTTCGTGTTGTTTATGACGTAGGGCACCCCGGCGCGAATGCTGATGTTGTAGGCGGCGTATGTAAAGTTGTCGTACTCATACCTTCCGGAGTTCGTGTTGAGGCCGTAAACGACCATCTTCACGTAAAGCTCCGCGACTTGAGTGACGTTGTTCGAAAAGGAGAGGGTTATGTTCTTCAGCGTGTAAACGTAAACACCACCAAAGACCGGGGTGATGTTCCACCCGATGGTAACGTTGGCGTAGTCTAGGAACTTTGAGAAGGAGCAGTTCCCAGAGCCGAGGCTTTGGACGTTTAGGTTAATCTTGGGAACGGCTAACCCAACGGCTACGACTAGCGCGACCGCCACTGCAACTGTCAAGAAAACCCGCACCGCTGATTTCATCGTCACATCATCAATAATATGACGCCAATCTTTAAAGGGTTTCTAAAAAATAGGTCAGGATTGAGAGGCAGATTTTCCGGCCTGAATTTCCTGAACCTTTCTGGCAAGCTCCCCCAGCTGTTCCTCAATCTTCCTGAGGGCCTCCTGAGTTTTCGCTATAGCCCCGTCGTACTCTTTAATGCGCTTCCCAAGGTACTCGATGGCACTGTCGAGGTTCTTTTCGACGGCGTAGCCGGCGCCAACGCTCACAATCGCGTTCTCCTTGTCGATTATCCTGCCCTTGAGGAAGGAACCCGCACCAATCGGAACGAGGATTTCAACCTCTCCCTCGGTCTTCTTGAGCTCCTCCAGCGTTTCCTTGACTGCCCTGAATTCCTCCCTACCAAGTGTGAGCAACTCAAGGTTCTGGGCCAGCAGCTGGGCCTGCGCCTGCAGGAGCTGATACTCGTAAGCGAGCTTCTCCATCTCCTTCTCAACCATCGCTACCACCGGAGAAACTACGGAGGGAGGCTTTTAAGGTTTGGGTTAAAAGAAAAGAGAAATCAGCCAAGGATTTCCTCAGCGATTCTCTCGGCAATCTCCCTGAGGGCTTTGCTCGCCGGGCTGTCGGGGAAGGCCTCGACAACCGGTTTAAGCATCGCCATGCTCTTCGGGATTGCCCTGTCGTAGGGGACCTCACCGAGAACCGGAATCCCCTCAGCCTCGGCCCACTCCCTCAAGGCAGTAAAACCCGGGTTCAGGTCGGCCTTGTTGATTATCAGATAAGCCGGCTGTCTGAAGTGCTGGACGACCTTGTAGGCACGCTGAACGTCGCTGAGCGAGGCCGGCGTCGGCTCGGCAATCAGTATCGTCAAATCGGCCCCGCCTATGCTCGCTATCACCTGACAGCCGATTCCCGCCGCGCTATCAACTATCATGTGCTCCAGGCTGAGCTCCTCCATCAGCTTCTTCGCCCACTCCTTCTCCTCGGTGACGAGCTTACCGCTCTCGGGCCTGCCAACGTCGAGTTGGGCCGAGATTATCGGGAAGCCGTACTTGGTGGTTGCCTTCCTGATGACGCCGGAGCGGGCCTGTTCAAGGGTTATGGTGCCCGGAACTGGACAGACGAGGCCACAGACGTTGCAGCCCTCGCAGGTGAGCTCGTTGACGACGTAGTTGCCGTCCTCGTCGATGTAGATGCTCTCGTATGGACACCTTTCATAGCAGATTCCACAGCGGACGCAGGTCTCGGTGTTTATCCTGGCAACCTTAGCTCCCACGTGCTCCCTCTCCTCCTCCCACTCCTCAACGCCGAGGAGAAGGCCGAGGTTCGGCGCTTCGGCATCGGCATCGACCGCGATTAGCCTGTACCTATCCTTCAGAAAGTAGAGGAGCGAGGCCGTTATCGTGCTCTTCCCGACGCCACCCTTGCCGCTCGCAATCGCTACCTGCATCACTCACCACCTCCGAGAAAGCCGACAATCCTCTCGGCCAGCTCGCGGAAGATTTTCGCCTCGGGAACGTCCTCAAGGACGATAGGCCTTCCGCTTACGTAGCTCCTCACGATGTTTTCGCTGTAGGGGATTTCAGCGACGACCTCAGCGCCGTAGCTCTCAGCTATTTCCCTGACCTTTCCGACGTCGCCGAGGTCCGAGCGGTTGACCACGACCCAAGTCTTGAGACCCATAAGTTTTCCGAGCTGAAGGATAAGTTCGGTGTCGTGGATTCCGAGCGGAGTCGGCTCGGTGACCGCTATGAGGAGCTTTGACCCCTCAATCGCCTTCGAGACTGTGTTGCCCGTTCCAGCGGCGGTGTCAACGAGGAGAAGCTCGTAGTTGAGCTTTCTGGCCCGTTTTTTTGTCTCCACAACGAGGGGCATCGAGCGCTCCTCTCCCTCCCTAAGCTTCCCGGTGACGAGGGTGAAGCCGTAGGGTGTTTCCGTTACGTAGGTGTGGCCGATAACCTTGAAGGCTTCCTGAATAGCGCCGGGAACGGGACAGACTATCTCACAGGCCCGACAGCCCGAGCAGAGGTTCGGCATGAGGAAGGGCGTTCCATCCTTCAGGGTTATTATCGCGTGCTCCTCACAGACCTCCGCACACTTCCTGCACTTGATGCACTTCGAGTAGTCGAACTTCGGCATGAACTGGTTCACCGGTTCCTCGTTGGCCAGCTCAACACCGAGGAGCAGGTGGTCGTTCGGCGCCTCGACGTCCAAGTCAGCCAAGACAAGCTTGAAGCGCCTCGCAAGCTCGACAGCGAGGTTAATCGCGACGGTTGACTTTCCGGTTCCTCCCTTTCCACCGCTCACCGCTATCTGCAAGCTCTCACCTCCGGAAATTAGGGAAGCCGAATTATTTTTAAGCTTTGTGCAGACACGGAAAGATTTTTATTAACATAGTGTAATTAAAATTTGGTGGTTGCTATGGGGCTGGTCGAAAGAGTCGAGCTCAAAAAAGCGGAGGTCTATAGGGCCCTGGTTCCACTCGTTCCTAGAGACTTCAGGGACGACCTCAAGCTCCTTGCGAGCCACGCGGAGAGGAACGCAAAGCTCCTCAAGGGTATCAATGTCACGGAAGACACGAAGGGACTCAGGGAAGTTGAAGTTGCCCTCAAGTTCCTTGAGAAGGCCCTCTCCGACCCCCATGCCTCGGTCGAGGACTACTACCGCTACGCCATCGACGCGGAGGAAGCGACGGCAAAGCTTTACTCGGAGCTGAGCATGAAGGCCAAGTCAGAAAGGGCGAGAAGGCTCTTCCGCTGGCTGGCGGAGATAAGCAGGGAGCATGCCGAAATCCTGAGGAGACACCTTGAAATGTGGGAGTTCATGCAGGAGAACGTTGAAGATGAGAAGATTCCAGAAGATTTAATCGAGCAGTGGTTCGAGGACATCGACCTGTGATTAGGCTCCCCTAAATCTTTTTAAAGTGCCCTTCGAGCTTTCACCGGTGGTGCTCGTGAGGTGCCTCAAGGTTGCGTTCGGAATGGAAGACGATGAACACCTTATTGATGCCCACTACGGCGACTCCGAGTTCTTCGCAATCTACGAGGTCTGCGAGGACGGAAGCATAAGGCTCATCGAGAAGAGACCGAACAGGGCTAAGGACCTCGAAGAAGAGGATGAAGGACACGGCGACCCGAGGAAGTTTAAAGCGGTGGTGAGCCAGCTCCTCGACGTTGACGTTCTTGCCGCGTTCAGAATGGGGCCGAACTTTTTGAGAATTCGCGACAGGACCAACAAGGTTGCCTTCTTCACGAGGACGAGGGACTTAAAGCTCGCCCTGCAGAGGCTCATTGAGAACTTCAACGACCTCTACAGCCAAGTGCAGGCGAAGAAGGCCGAAAAGCCCCCAATCGAGGAGTGAACCATGCGCTTCTGGGGCATAGAGCCGAAGGTGGCGCTTTTCGCTTTTCCCTACGCACTCATCGCCTTCTACCTGAACTCCATCTTAGGAATCCGGACTCCCGGATTGCCGAGAGTTGGAGCCGCTCTCGTTATCGTCGGAGTTGCACTGTGGCTCATCTGCTACCTTCAGGTTTCAAGGGCTTACAGAGAAGGCAAACTGCTGACGGGTGGCTGTTATTCCCGCGTGAGACACCCAATATACTCCATATGGGGCTTTCTGATAATTCCTGGCTTCTCCCTCACCATCGGGGGCTTCATGCTCGGCCTGCCCCTTGTTTACTGGCTCGCGGTAGTGAAGTTTATAGGCGGTGAGGAGAAGGCTTTGGAGGAGCGGTTCGGCGATGAGTGGCGGAAATACGCGAGGAGAACGCCCCGGTTCCTACCGAGGCCTTGAACTCCTTCCGGTTCACATCTACGTTCTCGTTCACCTGAAGAAAGCCGGCGTTGACTACGCCAAGATGATGGCTAAGATGAGCGGTTTGCCCCTTGAGCTCATCGAAGATGCTGTAAACGACCTCCTTGAGCTGGGACTCATCGAACGTGACTCGGGTAGTGCGATAAAGAGAAGTAAGGCGCGCTTCAAAAAGGCCTTTGAGGTTCACAAGCACCACACCTACTACCGTCTCTCAAGGGAAGGGGAGCTTTTCGTTCGCTCGATTGATGAGCGGTGGCTTAAGCGGTACTTCAACTCAATCCTTCCCGAGGGATGGAAAATCGTTAAGATGCTCTCGAGGAGCAGGGACATAAACGGGGTTAAGAGATGGATTAACCTCAACCCAAGGCTTTTGGAAGAGCTGAGAATCCTCAGATTCGTTACTGAAGGAGGCAAAAAGACCGACTTTTTTAAAAGACTGTCCGAGTTCCTGGAAATCTAAAGCTCCAGAACGGTCCCCGTTCTAACGGAAACGAATTTTTCAGGGTATTTGTTCAGAACGTATGCCTTGGCATCGTTGCCAGAGCAGTGGGCGGGCGCTATGAACTCCGCCATCTCGGCAAGCCTATCAAGGGTTCTCCTTCGGGGATAG
>NZ_JAMONU010000047.1 GCF_027066465.1 Thermococcus sp. | reverse complement strand
AATTTGAGATATTAGATATTGGAAATCAATAGTTTGCCTTAAATTCTCTCGAAGTCCTTTAGATCCCAGACCAAAAAGACCTCTTTCCTCAGCTCCTCTTTTCCTTCAACACTCTTAGCAACAAGCCCGTAGCTCTTCTCCCAGCCCTCAATCCCAACGAGTTCTGCTTTCCTCTCCAGGTCCTTCAGAATTCCCCGCGCTTCCCTTTCGCTCAGTTTCTTCCACTTGACCTCGACGAACATAGCTTTCTTTTCCCGCTCGTTCAAAGCGACCAAATCAATCTCCTCTCCTTTTCTCCACCAGCGGCCGATTTTTGTGAAGCGGAACGGAAGCTCCCCTCTTCTGTTCAGCTCGATGAGGAACTCCCTCGCAATTTCCTCGAAAACGAAGCCGAGGTACTCGTTGAAGTTCCGCTTAATGTCGTCAGCAACGTCAATCCCCATCTCGATTTCGCTCCTCCGCGGATAGACGAAGCGGAACCAGAAGTTGAAGAGGTTGTCCGCTATGCGGTAGCGCCCCCGCTTTCCGCCGGTTACGGGCAGTTCCTCGGTAACGTAGCCCATCTCCTGAAGGACGAGCAGGTACTTGCCGAGCGAGTTCTTCTCTATTCTCGCTTTGTCCGCTATCTCCCCGAAGCGGGTGTAGCCGAGCGCTATTGCCCTGAGGATTGAGAAGTAGCGCGAGACGTCGCGGAGCTCCTCCTTGAGGAGGTACTTCGGCTCGTCGTAGTACTTGGCGCCCTTCGAGAGGAGCAGAACTCTGAGGTTGTCCCAGAAGTCAAGCTCGGGATTGTAGTCGGCCCAGTACTGCGGGACGCCACCGAAGACGGAATAGACATAGACCGCCTCCTCCGTGCTCAGCGGGTGGAACTTCCTGACCTTAAAAAAGCTCATCTCCTCGACCTTCCACGCCCCGGTTCTCCGCCCGTATATCGGCGATTTGGCTGAAAGAACGCCCTCCATGAAGGAAACCAGCGAGCCGCAGAGAACGAGCATTATCTTCGTCTTCGAAAGGTGAAAATCCCAGTACTTCTGAAGGACGCTGAGGAATTCCCTATGGGCCTTAGCCACGTACTGAACCTCGTCTATCACCACGACGAGCCTCTCCCCGCTTTTTCCCGCGAGGTAAGTGAAAAACGCTTTCCAGCTCTGGAGCGGGTTCTCCCGCAGGAACGGGTCGTTGAAGTACTCCGCCAGTCTCTCTGAGAAATCCTCTAAGATGGTCTCGCTCTCCTCCGCGAGAAGATAAACTCCCCCGACCTCCGAGAGGAACCTTTGAAGGAGGTACGTCTTGCCTATCCTCCTCCGGCCGTAGAGGATTATCAGTTCTGGCTTCCCCGAGGCGTACCTTGACCTCAGGAACTTGAGCTCGCTCTCGCGGTCAATGAACTTACTCGTGAGTATCATACTCGTGAGTACGTTTCATGGCTTATAAGCTTTGGGGCTTGGACTTGAAATAATATTGGGGGATTCAGTGGGGGACTATTCCTTGTTGAGAATCCCCGCCAGCAGTTCCGCCAGTCTCTCGGCGCGCTTCTTTATCAGCTCGCTCGGCTCCTGAAAGAGGCCTGTTGAGCCCGGCTGACAGCCGATGAGCACGAACTCAGCGTTAATCATAGTTTTCATGAACCGGGTGACGAACTTCAGCGGAAGTCCGTGCGTCGATATTGCCTCCCCGAGCGTCCCCTCCGGGTCGGCTATGATGTACTCGCCGACCTCACCGCCGAAATCAACGGCATCGACGAGGACAACGAGGTCTGGCTTAAAGCTCGCTATCTTCCCAGTGTAGTTCTCCGGAACCTCCCCGCAGTTCAGCACGAGGACGTCGGGGTTGTCCAGCAACTCCTTTAGCCTCTCCGCGACCAGAACGCCGAAGGCGTCGTCCCCCCGGATGTCGTTCCCGATTCCGCAGACCACGACCCTTTTCTTTCCCTGGAAGAGTTCTTCGAGGTTCATTTTCTTTCACCCAGTTTCATCAAAACGAAGTTCAGAACCTTCCGTGCGATTTCGATTGCTTCCCCGGCAAGCTCCCCGGGAACCGAGTAGTAGCCGGGATACCTGACCTCAACGGCAAAATCCGAGAGGTAGTGGGCTTTTAGGTCGTACAACTCCTCGAACGAGGGGTCTATCTCCTTGCACCGCTCGATAAGGTAGGCTATATCGTGGGTTCTAACAAGGGGTTTGCCGTGTTTGATTAAGAACGCCTTCAAGAACTTTTCAACGGCCTGCTGGGCGTGAAAAGCGGCGTAGTCAAAGATGCCGTTTTCGAGTGCAAGTTCCGCGAGTCTTAGGTCGTCACGGCCTTTTCTTATCCAGTCTCTCCAGCTCATATCTTAACCCCCTCACGCAGGGCGTAGTGGTAGATGTACTCTTTGGCACCTTTCACTTTCTCAAGTTCGTCCTTCGAGATGACGAGTATGTCCGTCGCGAGGCCTTTCTTTGCGAGCGTTTTCCGTATTTCCCCGGTGAAGGCCAGCCTTTCTTCCCAATTTAAAGGATGAGCGGTTACTATGAGAACGTCCCAATCGCTGTCGGCTCTGAAATCACCCCTAGCGCGGGAGCCGAACAAGATTATTTCAACTACCTTAACCCCATGCTTATCCGCTGACTTCATTACAGCATTATGAATAAGCTTCTTCGCTTCCATCGACCAAAAGTTGGAAAGAAAGGAGAAAAAGTTTTCCCTAAACGGTCTCAGCACCGTACTGTCTCAGAAGGTTGTAGATGTGCTGGGCGGCGTCGGTGTAAATCGTGTACTTCTTGCCCCTTGCCTTGAACTCAAGGTAATAACCACCGAGAAGGGCCTTCTTGAGCTGAAGGAACTTTATCTCGCTCAGCGGAATGTCCTCGTAAACTTCACCAACTCCAGCCGCTCTCAAAGCGGCCTTTATGGCGACCGTTGCAACGTAGCCCCTAAGCCTGTACTTGCCCGTGAGCTTGAGCCTCTTGTTCGTTATCACGAGGTTTCCGACGCGCTCCTGACTCATCGCCCCCATCTTGAAGCGGACTTCACCGCGGTAGAGTTCCTTTTCGGGCTCTTCCGCCGAGACTGTAACTTTCTCAACCGTCTCGGGCACTTCAACTGGCTTCGCCTCTGCGAAGCGCTCCGCCTGCTCCTAAGTGGTTTTAGCGACCGCTCCGATTTCGGCCTCGTAAGCCTCGACGACGGCCTTGAGAAGGAAGTAGTGGAACTCAAAGAGGTATTTGAAGAACTTAACGTTGCCGATGACGAACTTATCGCGCTCGTCGAGCATTTCACGGGCTTCATTGAGGAGTTCACGCATCTTCTCGACGTCACCGAGGTATAGGGCGTCGCAGGCGCGGGCGGCGAATTTTAATGCCTTCAACATTATGGCAGTATCATGTAATGGCTTAGGCACTACTTCTTGGCCAATAACATCTTTTAAAACTTCTTGGGATTTCCACCCTAAAAGATCTCTTGTTAATTTTGAAGCGAGGATGTTCAAGTCTTTCAACTCTTTCGTAGCGAGTTTGAGATTTGAAGCAGCGTTCTCAAAATCTCCTTCAGCTAATGCCAAAATTGCTTTGCTAATAGTTGCCGTAGAACATCAATATAAGCCTGTTTCCAAGATTTTTTAAACTGTGCTAACATTTTTGAAACGTCTCCACTACAGGCTTGTTGCACATCTTCAAGAAGCTCTTTTTCTTGCTTCTGTGCTTTCAATAACTTAGCCTTAGCTTGAGAATAGCTACGATGTGCGTCATACCAAAGGAAGGGGAATGTAAACCAAAATGATGAAAGAGCTACTGCCACTATTAAAACGCTGAGATTGTTTATAGATTTGATGAATAGGTAAGCACCTAACGCCCCAAGAGGTGTCGTTATTAGTGTCCATCTTTTAAATCTTTCAACATCCTTTTGATGAAATTCCACATCATGCTCTAGTTTCTCGCGTCTCTCTCCTCAGCAGCTTTTTTGGCAATATTTAGGCAGTTGTTAATTTTAGTAAAGTCAATTTGTGGAGCTTCTTTTACCCGCTCCAGCTCAGCTTTCATCTTCTCAAGAAGAGCGTCGAGGTTGACGTTGGCCTGCAACGACACACCACCCGAAGAAGTAGGGCGTGAAGATATTTAGGAGTTTCGGCTCGGAGCCTCTAAAAACGTTCTTTATTCACACGATGAATTCCAGTCAGGATTATAAGCGGCACTCCTTTATCTATGGTGGTCAAGAGATACAGGCAGAAGACGACAATTCCAGACCATCTACGGTCTCTATATCCGCCTCTGCCTCTTCCCTCGTGTAGTTTATTGGGACGTCCCTCTTCCTCAGTTCGTAAAGGAATTCCCTCAGACTCAGGCCCGCAAATTCCGCGGCCTTTCCGAGGCTCAGCCTCCCCTCGCGGTACAGTTCTATGGCCGCGAGCAGAAGGAGCTCTCGCTCAGGTTTCGGGCCGAGGAACTCTCGAAGTGTGGCAGGGGTTACACCTTCCATGCTCCCACCTGAAGTGTAGTGTCTTGGAAAATATTTAGGGGTTTCGCCCTCTGAAATGAATGGAAAAAGAGAGCTCACAGCTTCTCCGCAAGCTCCCTAACCTTCTCCGCGAACTCGGTCTTCATGAGCTCCTCGACGTTTCCGACCTTTGCGTCGAGGTCCGGATAGAAGGGTATTCCGATGAGGTACGGGACGTTGTAGCGCTCGGCGAGCTTCCTGACGTCTTCCTCGTCGTTCAGCTTCATGTTCTCGACGACGCCAAGAACGCTGTGCTTCTCCTCGAGGAGCAGCTGGATTAACTTTTCCACGACGTTGAGGGCGAGCTTCGACGGGGTTGCAACGACGAGGAACTCACCCCTCTTGAGGAAGCGGAGAACGTCGAGGAGCTGGTCGCCGAGTCCCGGCGGCATGTCGATGATGAGGTAGTCAAGCTCGTCCCAGCGGGTTATCGTGAGGAGCTCGATGAGGGCGTCGCTGATTTCCTTCCCGCGGAGCGGTGTGGGCCTGTTCTCGGTGTAGTAGGCGATGCTCATGAACTTTATCCCGTGGACCGTCGGCGGAACCACTCCCTTGTCCTCCTCCGGGAACTCCTTCGGCTCGAAGCCGAGAATCACGTGGTCGCTTGCCCCGTGGAAGTCGAGGTCGAGCAGGCCGACTTTATGGCCTTTCTCAGCCAGAGCTAAAGCGAGGGTCGTCGAGATGAGCGATTTTCCAACACCGCCTTTCCCGCTGACGACGGGGATTATCCTCTTGACATTCTCAAGCCTCGCGTTTATCGCTATCTCGCGCGGGTCAATCATGCCTCTCCCTCCTTCTCAATCATTATCCCGGCAACGTAAACTCCCCTTCCCTGAACGACCTCGAAGTCATGGCTCCCGCACTTCGGACAGGCAAGAAACGCGTGGACGACCTCGGGAATGAAGTGGATGTCCTCCTTTATGCGCTCGTCGAACTGGTCCTTGACTTCCTTGAGCTTCCAGGTGTGCCCGCAGTTGCGGCACTTGAAGACGGCCTCTTCCTCCTCGAAGATTATCTCGGCCCCTTCGGCAATCGTTCCCGCGAACATCTGCTCCATCGCGAACTTCACTATGTCCTCCGCAACGTCTTGGAGTTCGCCGAGAACGACCTTGACGGCCTTTACTCTCTTTGCCCCCTCCCTCTGGGCGTAGTTCAGGACGGTTCTAACTATGGCATCCGCCAGCGCCCACTCGTGCATGGTATCACCGAGAGCGTATTGGGGTAACACCTTAAAAAGTCTTTACCGACCTTGGGAAGCACCTTGAAGGGTGGAAACAGATTATCAGCGGTTCCGGAGAAGGTGTAGTGCTCGTTTGGAAGTGTAGAAAAAGAAAATCAGGCGTGAACTTCCTCAGTTATCCCTCCTAGGGCCTTCTCGCCGATTGTTTCAACGGCCCTGTAGTAGCTTGGTACGTAGAGGCTTGGTCCGCGGAGGACGACGCTCTCGTCGACCCAGCTGACCTCGGTCAGTCCCTTCGGCTTTCCGTGCCTGAGGATGTCCTGCCAGAGGCGCTTGTTGATTATGCAACCCGGGTCGTCGCCGGCCAAATCGAGCGTGTAGTGGTATGCCCTCGCACGGCAGCCGCCGCAGATGTACTTGTAGGGGCACCTGCCGCACTGTCCCTCCCAGCTGTCCCTGTCGCGGAGGATGCTGAAGATTCTGCTCGTCTCCCATATCTCCTTGAACGTCTTGTTCCTAACGTTCCCGACCGGAAGTGGCAGGAAGACGCATGGAACTACCGTCCCGTCGGGTTCTATGCCGGCGTAAATCCTGCCGGCACCGCAACCGCCTATAAACTCGGCAAGCGTTTTCACAGCGTTGTCCTCACCGATGTAGAAGTGTGCCGGTGTAACGCTCTTTCCCGCGCTCATGAGCAGTGTAACGCGCGCGTACTGTGGCGCGGTCGTCAGTATCTCGAGCTTCCTCTTCTTCATCTGCTTGTAAACTTCCTTCATGAACTCCTCGCGCTCCTCTGGAGACAGGTCAACCTTGACCATGTCCTCTGCCCTCCCCGTTGGCACGAGGTTGAAGAAGATGACGCGCTTCACGCCTATGCTCTCCGCGAGGTCAAGTATGTCGTCTATCTCGTGGTATGTCTCTTTGTCCATTATGGTTGCCATTCCGTGGCTCAGGTCGAGCTCTACCGCGTTCTCCAGAGCCTTTACAGCATGCTCCCAGGCCCCGGGAATCCCGCGGAACTTGTCGTGCTTCTCGGGTTTCGCGGAATCAATGCTGACCTCGACGTATTTTATACCCGCCTTGACGGCCTTCTCCAGCTCCTCCTTTTTGGCGAACGTCCAGCCGTTCGTTGCGACCGACGTGTGGATTCCCCTGCTCGACAGTTCTTTGACAATTCTGAGGAAGTGCGGGTGTATCGTTGGCTCGCCGCCGCTCAGCGCGACGGCCGCAACTCCAGCTCTGTCGAGCTGGTCAACGAGCATGAGCTTTTCCTCGAGGGTGAGTTCACTTGGCAGGGGTTTGTCTGCCCTCTGGTAGCAGTGCTGGCAGCGGAAGTTGCACATGTTGGTGAAGTTCCACACAATCAGGAATGGACCGGCGAGACGCTGGGGAACGGTTACCCCGTACTTCGCTATTCCCTCAAGAACCACCCAGATTCCGCGCCTTATGTGCGGGTCCCTGAGGAGGGCCTCTTTAACGGCTTCCTCATCTCCGTGGGCAAGTTTTATTCCAAGCTTTAGAAGGAGCTTTATGACATCGGCCTGGAAGCGAACCATCATGGGGGCGTTTATGCTCTCGCCGGCGTAGATGCTGAGCGCCCAGTAGAGGGCAGGGAGTTCCCTTCCGTTGATTTCGTACTTCTTGAGGGTGGGTCTAATGAGGGCCCTGGCTATCGGATTGCCGAGGATAAGCTTGAAGGCCTTTAGGGCGGTCGTAACCTGGTTTCCTCCCGAGGAGTTACCCTTCTCCGCCATTTTTCCCACCTCCATTTAGAATTCGGGCAAAAATGCGTTTAAAGTTTTCGATGTAATTAACAGATAGCTTATGTTAATTTTTTCTGATATATCTAATATATCAAATATAACCGAAAAATTTAAATAATAGTTGGACCTACCGTAAAATGAAAACCCGGAGGTGATTGAGATGGCATCTGCAAGAACCGGTGTCTGGCTTGTCCTGATTGGTGCGGTGTTGATTTTAGTTGACGGCATAACTGTGTTGGCAACGGGGCACTACTACGGATGGCACTACGGAGGAGTGTCAGCGGTCGGCTGGACTGAGGTAGTTCTGAGCATAATAATGTTCATCATAACGGCTTACTACAAAAGGAGTCCAAGCGCCGTTGGATGGACGAACGTTGTGCTGGCGTTCATAACCATGCCCTTCGATGGGGGGTTCTGGACGATTGGGGCTTGGCTCGCGGTTATCGGCGGCGCGATAATAGCGACCTCCAAGTGAGCTCGATTTATCAAGGTCGTTTCAGACATTTTTATAAGCCTTTTATTTTAATTTTCAGAAGGGGATTGAGATGAAGGCCAAAGGGGAGCACAGAAAGTTCATTGAGATTGTTGAGCGTATAATGATTAGGTGGGGCTATACTGCAACGGATGGGAAGGTTTACGCCCTTCTGTTGCTCTCTGAAAAGCCCATGACGATAACCGAGCTCGCCAAAGCTACTGGTTTAAGCCGCTCCTCTATTTCGGTTTCCCTCAACCGGCTTGTTAGGGAGTACTTTGTTACGTGCCGCAGGGAGGGTAAAACCAAGTACTTCACGGCCGTTCCCGCTTTCCTTGAAAAGTTCCTCCGCCAGCCGAAGGATATACTCGAAAGGGAAGTCAGACCGCTTGAGGAGATAGTCGAAACCCTCATTCAGAAGAGCGAGGGGGAAATGAAGTCCCGGCTTGAGGCGATACTTGATGACCTCAGAAAACTCGAATGCGTCCTTGAGCTTATAATCAGGGTGGAAGAGGAAGAGAGCGAGTGCCTCACCGGCTCATGAGGCACATCTTTAACGTTTTTACGAGGGTGATGACCCACAGAATTAGAAGGACCCACAGGAGTCCGTATCCAAACAGCTTCATAAGCTCCAGACCGAACGCCTCCCCTAAATCCATGCTTGCGTTGGTAAAGGCACCCAGCGGAAAGATGAACGCCCACCATGAGAGACTGTAGGGCAGTTCCATTTTTCTAATGTAGTGTATGGTCAGTGCTAGGGCCATTATCAGCCACCAGAAACCGAGTCCCCAGAGGAAGAACGCGAATATGAAGAGGGGGTCCTTCGATACCGCTATGCTGGAGTTGTTGAGCAGGGCGAAGAGCGCGGTTATACTGGCCCCTATCGGCCCCAAGTTCATCCATATCAGGGGTGCCATCTGGGGTGGGAGTAGCTCGTGCCTTATAAACCTCAGTGTAACGACCGCATAGAGTATTAAATAGAGGAAAAATCCAGCTCCCCAGCCGAGATAGTTCACTATGGTGACGAACTCCCGCATGTAGCCGGAAGTTGTCTTCATGAAAACCGCACCAAAGGGGATTATAACCAATGCAACCGGCGGGATGTACCAAGCCGGTGATAGATGCCTCAGGTCAACATCACCCGCTATGAAAACCTCGTAGGACATCCAGAACGCAAATACAAACGTTAATGCAAGCCCCCACAGCCAGAGGTACCAAGCGGCCCCTTGCTCGTGCATAATCGTTAGCAACTGAGCCGCCAGCACTATGGTAGCTGCTCCGCTTGTGCCGTAGAAGTGTCCTTTCGAGGGGTGTCTGAGGTCGTTCAGCGCTTCCTCCCGATAGAGCACCCATCTGGCAAGCCACGGAACTAAAAGCACGGCGTAGAGAACTGCGTTTAAATACGTCAGCGCGAGTCCGACATCCTTCAGATACGTCAAGTAAGATGAGTATCTGTACGAAGCGATGCCAACGGCCCCGGTGCCCATAACGCTCGCGAACCACGCCGGATTGAAGTTTTTAATTCTCTCCATATGAACCTCCCTCCATTTGATTTCTTTTTTCACAGAATTAGGGTTCCTTAAAAGTTTTTTGGTTCTAAAATGTCTAATGTGTTCAATGAGTTCGACGTAAAGATTTATAAAGTCGTGTTCATCTATTTGAGGGGCAAAAGAAAATGAGGTGAACCTAATGAACTATCCAGAGCTGGCGCTAATCGCGTTTGTTCTCAGCGTGGTGTTCTCAATAGGGGGTGTGGGTTCGGCGATAGCAATAGTTCCCGTTATGGGTTGGCTTGGAGTGCCTCTGATGGAGGCAAAGCCGGCAGGTCTTTTCATAAACACGCTCTCAATGCTGTCTGCTACCTTGAAAAACCTGAGACACGGAAAACTTGACCACCGCTTTGGACTTCCCATTCTAATCGTTGCAACGGTTATGGCACCCCTTGGTGCGTACTCCGGCAGGTTTATTCCCAGAACCTATGTTCTCTGGATTTTTGTTGCCTTTCTGCTTTACTCAGGCACGATGATGATTTTCTTTAAACCGAGGAGGGGTGGCACAGGCGGGAATCATGTGCTGGAGGGCTCGATTATAGGGGGTGTTGCAGGTTTTCTTGGGGGTCTTCTGGGGGTGGGCGGTGGTGGAATCATAAGTCCTGCCCTGATAATGCTCGGTTACGAGCCCAAGAAGGTTGCCGCAACGACCGCCTTGGTTGTCTTCTTCTCGTCCCTCAGCGGCTTTCTCACGTACTGGAGAATGGGTGTTCTCAGCTGGGAGCTACTTCTCTGGGTGGCTGTGCCAGCCATAGCCGGTGGGTGGATTGGAACCCACCTGATGCACTTCAGGATGAGCTCTGAGCAGGTAAAAAAGGTGATAGGGGTTATAATGTACGTAATTGCGGTCAAAACGCTCATTGTGTCTATGGGTTGAATACACTCTCCGTTCCCGTTGGTTCGCTTTCCCTCTTTGTAA
Organism: Thermococcus sp.; assembly: GCF_027066465.1. Lineage (GTDB taxonomy): Archaea > Methanobacteriota_B > Thermococci > Thermococcales > Thermococcaceae > Thermococcus. The sequence goes on along the minus strand of NZ_JAMONU010000047.1, from coordinate 4,855 downwards.
GGGGTTTTGTAATCTCAAAGGCTTTTCTTATAATCCCGTTTTCAATGACAAGCTTTTTAACGTACTCCTTTGGTGGGAACTCTATTGCGTTGCACGGACAGAGGGTCGCGCAGGTTGAACAGCCCACCATGCAGTTGTAGGGCATTGCAACTATGGGTCTGCCTTTCTCCCTGTCCCAGTCGAACACCCTTCTCCCGCAGGTTATGAAGCATATCCCGCAACCGGCGCAGTTCTCATAGTGTATCTTAGGGTACCATTCGATTTCCCGCCTGTCTATTCCCCACCAGGGAATAACGCTCAGGTCCTTAACCGGACGTCCCAGGGCGTCCTTTCCAACGATGGGAGCTTCTCCTTCTGACATTCTTCCACCCCCAACTGAGGGTGTTCGACTAAATTTAAAAAATTTTTCATATGTATATGTTTTCAACCAATAGTTCTGGACGAATCTGACCAGAAACCTTTAAAAAGCGTTAGGTTTACCTAACACATGAAAAATATCTAAAATGAAAGATATATCAGGTGAGATAGATGTTGAGGAAGGTGCTCGTGCCGACTGATTTCAGCCCCGGCTATGAGGGTGCGGTGCTCGCGTTTGAGAGAAGAAACGAGCTCCCCGTGGGGGAAGTGGTTCTACTCCACGTCGTTGAGGAGGACAGAGTTGAGGTGCTGGAGGACATCTCCGAATTTGAGAAAGGGGAGGTTACGGTTGATGACGTCGAACGGGAGCTCGTGGAACTCGCGGAGAGGCGACTCGAAACCGAGCGGGAGAGACTGAAGAGGGCCTTCAGAACGGCGAAGGTGAAAGTTCTGGTCAGGGTTGGGGTTCCCTGGAAGGAGATAGTCAACGTCGCGAATGAGGAGGATGTTTCCCTTATCTTCCTTCCGAGTCACGGTCGGCTTGGGTTCTCCAGGGAGCTCCTCGGTTCAACAACAATGAGAGTTCTGAAGGAGACGTCTAAACCGGTTCTCATCATAAAGGCAGGAGGGTGATTTTTATGGACTGGTTGAGGCTCAAGAACCATCTCGACAGGTACCTTCCCCTTTACGTTACGCTCTCTATGATAGCCGGCTTTTACGTTGGGGTGCACGCGAACCTAAAACCTTACCATGAAACGCTTAAAACCCTCAACATGCTCGTCGTTATAAGCATGATTTATCCCATGATGATTAACCTCCGCGTGGGGGAGCTTAAGAACAGTGCTAAACTCTGGAAGCAACTCACAATAGCCCTCTTCATGGGGCTCGTGCTGTCCCCCCTGATAATGTATGCCTCGGTTCTCCTGGTAAACTCGTTCCATCCAATGAACCACCTGCTTGTGCTCGGTCTTCTGCTCGCAGTTGTCGTGCCGTGCTCCTCGATGAGCATAGCGTACACGGGGTTTACCAAGGGCAACCTTGAGCTGGCGACGATAATCGTGGCCCTCAGCTTCACGCTGGCAATCGTAACCGTGCCCGGCTGGCTAAAGGTCTTCGCGGCAAGCTACCATGTCCCAATATCCGCCTGGTTGCTCGTTAAGACAATCCTGATAGTGGTCATAGTTCCAATGGTGCTCGGTGTAGCAACAAGGCACTACCTAATCTCCCGTATGGGTTCGGAGGGATTCCTCAGAATCCGACCCGCCTTTCCGGCGGTTTCCCTCCTCGGCATGTACGCGATAGTCTTTCTAATATTCATGGAAAAGGCCAGAGTCATAGCAGGCAAGCCTGAAATCGTGGGCCTCGCCCTGCTTCCGCTTGTTGTTTACTACACAGTGTCGCTGACCTTTATGACGCTCCTCAACAGGGCACTTGGAATCTCTTACAGGGACCACATGGCGATGACGTTTACCTCGGTAGGAAAGAACGAGGGAACTGCCATGGCAATAGCCCTCGCGGCCGGAATGGGAATGATGGCAATACCCCCCGCGATAACTCCCATAGTTCAAATACCGTTCTTGGTTGGCTACGTTAAAATGTGGAGAAAAATCGCCGGCCTCTGGAAGTGCAGGGTTCTTGAGGAGGGAACCCCCTCTGTTTCCTGATTCTCTTTCATTTGAGTAGCACGTATCTTATCGTTTTGAACCCTGTAATCACCCAGAGGGAGAGGAGAAGCCAGTAGAGTGCGAATCCAAAGGCATCTATTGCCCCGATTCCAAGTGTTTTACCCACGTTGTGGGTGGCGCTAACGTATGCGCCCAGAGGGAAGATAAAGGCCCACCATGCGAGGCTGTAGGGGAGATTGAGCCTCCTGATGTAGTGGAGCGTCATCACAACTGCCATTATCAGCCACCACACGCCGAAGCCCCAGAATATCAGCCCGAAAGCAAAGAATGGCTCCTTAACTCTGAGGAAGGTGCTGGCACTGATTAGGGAGTACAGGGTTGATGTTCCCGCCCCAATAGGACCGAGGTTTATCCATATTGCCGGGGCCATCCCGCATGGCATGGGCTCGTGCCTTATGAACCTGTACATGACTATTGAGAACAGCGCCAGATACAGGAAAAAGCCCGAACCCCATGCAAAGTAGTTCACCGCATACAGGACTTCCCTAACCGTTCCGGAGTACATGACGGCTATCCTTGAGCCGCTCAGGGGTATCACTATCAGTCCAACTGGAGGTATAAACCACGCAGGTGTCACCGCCTTTATGTCCACCTCCTTCTCAACGAACATTATATATGGAATTAGCAGGGCAAAGAAAACCGTGAGGGTCGTTCCCACGAACCAGAAAGCCTTTGCGGTAATCACGTTCTTAACTATGAAGAGGTAATCTGCTGACAGAACTAGCATCGCGACGGCTATCGTTCCATAGAAGTGGCTTATAACTGGATGCCTGAGGTCGCTGAGAGCGTTTTCTCGGTATTTAATCCACCTAATGCTCCAAGGAACCAGGAGAATCAAAAAGAGCGCGGTATTCAGATACGTTAATGTTACGGCGATTTCCTTTAGCAGATAAAGCCTCTGGGAGTAGGCAAGACTTACCAAAGCCAGTGCGCCAGTGCCCATAACGCTCGCGAACCAGCTGGGAGCGAAATCCTTAACGCCGACCTTCATGTTTTTTCACCAAAGTTGTATCATATGAGAAAATTTAAATATTTCTTGAGTCTAAGGTTGAAAACCCTACCCCTGAACATCGGTAGTCTTAAGATTCGGTGCTTTCTATGGACTTTAAGAACAACCTAACTACGTCAATTGCACGTCCCTCTGCTCCAGTGATTACCTTGATTCCAAGGGCTTGAAAGTGCGAGAGCGCCCTCCCTCCGACCCTGTTGGCGAGCAGCACGTCAACGCACTTTTCTTTGAGGAGGGCTGGCAGTTCACCCGGAGTGTGCCCCTCAGGAAGTTCTATCAATTCGGCCCCGCTGAGCTTTCTTCCCGTTACGAGGAACACCGCAACGTATTTAGCCTTTCCAAAGTGCTCTGACACCTTGGAGTTGAAAGACGGCTCCTCGACTGGAACAGCTACCCTCATTTTAGCCCACCAAAAATTATGAATGACACTTCACCTTTAAATTTTGTGTGTGTGCAAACATATGAACCAAAACCGTTAAAAGCGTGCTACCTCTTTTGAAGTTGGTGATACGATGCTGACCCTCAACAGTCTTGTTGAGGCCAGGGATTACGAGGGAATCCTGCGCTACGCTAGGGAGTTTCACGGGCACGTCTGTCCCTACCTCGCGCTCGGGATAAGGGCCTCGATTATAGCGATGGAGGAACTCGGGGTGGGACGGCTTGACTACGAGGGAAGCGTTGATGAAAGAATCCTTGCAATAGTTGAGAGCAACAGCTGCTTTGCCGACGGCGTTCAGGTAACGACGGGCTGCACCCTCGGCAACAACTCGCTGATATACCTCGACCTCGGTAAAACGGCGCTCACACTCGTTAAGCGCTCGGACTGGACCGGCGTCAGGGTTTACGCCGACGGTGAGAGGCTCCGGAAGTATTACCCTCCCGAGGCCGTTGAGCTGTTCGACAAGGTGGTGAAGGAGCGCAGGGGAACCCCCGAGGAGAGAAAGCGCCTCTGGGAACTCTGGGAGGAAATCGCCTACAAGATGTTGCGGCTTCCAAAGGATGAGTTCAAAGTAGAGCGCGTGAAGGTTAGGCCCATAGAGCCTGCCCCGATTTTTGAGAGCGTCCGCTGTTCAAGGTGCAACGAGCTTGCAATGGCGAGCCGGATTGTTTACCGGAACGGAAAACCGTTCTGCCTGAAATGCGCCGGGGAGAAATACTACGCCGTTATAGGTAGGGGAATAGTTGAGGTGAAGGGAGATGAGGTTTGACTGGAGGAAAGTTTTGGCCGTTTTCATAGTCCTTCTGGCCGTTTCAATGGCCGGATGTATAGGCAGCGGCTCTGGTGCGAGCACTTCCCCGACAAAGACTGCAACTTCCACTGTTTCCTCTTCGACGCCCGCTGAAGCACAGAAGTACATCACCGTCACCGACATGCTCGGAAGAACCGTGAAGGTTCCGGCAAACGTAACAAGGGTCGTTGCCGTTGGACCGGGAGCTTTGAGAATCCTCGTCTACCTCAACGCCACCAAAGACGTCGTCGGAATCGAGGAGTTCGAGAAGCGCTTCCCCTACGGGAGGCCATACATACTGGCCCATCCCGAGCTTCTCAAACTGCCGGTCATCGGGCCAGGCGGTCCCGGAAAGCTCCCTGACATGGAGGCCCTGATTAAGGTCCACCCGCAGGTCATCTTCATGGTCTTCGTGAGCAGGCAGACCGCCGATGAAGTTCAGGAAAAGACGGGAATCCCTGTCGTGGTCCTCAGCTACGGAACGCTGAAGAACTTCACAGACCCGGTCTTCTTCAAGTCGCTCCTCTTAGCTGGAAAAATCCTCGGAAAGGAGAAGAGGGCCGAGGAGGTCATAA
>NZ_JAMONU010000046.1 GCF_027066465.1 Thermococcus sp. | reverse complement strand
AAGAGCCTCCTCGACCCTCTCGCTTGTCGTTCCAGTTATGAAGAGCTTATCGTGGCCGTCGCTCAGCAATTTCCTGATTTCTTTCAGCTGTCTTTCGCTGAAGGTCAACTCAACTTCCCTCGCGCCGAACTCAACGTCCATCACTTCAACCTCGACGGGCAGGTTGTCCACCCAGCCGAACTCCCTTATCATCTGCCGAACGGGCTTGTTTCCGAAGGTTCTCTTCAGGTAGTACAGGGGGAGCAGGGCGTCTTTCGGCGTCGGTTTAAATATCCCTATGTCAACGTAGGTGCCGTAGCCGACCTTTCCAAGGTCTATGAAACGTCCCCTGTACGTTTTTCCAACCTCAACGTTCTTGAGGCTGTAGGGAACCTCGCCGAACTCCTCCCTTACGAGAGATGCGCTGACCTCCTCGTCTTCTCCGCTGAGGCTTACCTTGACCCAGTTCTTGGTCGTCGCCGAGAGCTTCCACTCAACGTCAAGGTCGCCCAGCAGGGAGCGGAGCTTCCTGTGGAGCTTCTCAAAACCGCTCTTGTCTCCATAAACCTTTTCGAGAATAACTACTTCCTCCATTTCCACCATCCCCGACGTTCATTAACAAAACCGTTCAATTATTTTCAAGCGCTACCCTTCTTTTTCCTTGGAGATTTCTTTGGCTTCTCCGCGAGGCCCAGCTCCTCCTCGAGTTCTTGAATTCGCTTCTTCAGCTCCTCCACAATCTTCGTGTTGTCGTACTGCATGAGCATCTTGCCGCAGAGCGGGCACTGGAATTCGTATTCCATGGCCTCGTCGAAGGTAAGCCTTGGATGCCCCTCCGTTCCGCACCAGTAGTAAATCTCGCTGGTCTCCTCCTCGAGCATCTCCTTGAGCCTCTTCAGCTCGGCCATCTTCTTGGCTCTTATAATCTCTGGAAGCTTTTTGGTCTCAAGGTGCCAGTAGTAGTAATACCAGCCCGTTTCTTTGTCCCGTATTCTCTTGAAGTCTGCGAGTCCGTGGTCGTTGAGCGCGTAGAGAATCCTCCTCACGGTGTTTACCCTTATCCCAGTCTTCTCGGCAAGCTCTTCATCGGTTGCCTCCTTCATCTTTTCGAGAGCCTTGACTACCTCAACAGCTTCTTCTCCGCCGATGTCCCGTGCAAGTTCAAGGAGCTCCTTGTTTTTTCTCCTCGCCACAGCAACAACCTCCCAGAACATTTGAACGAAACCTGATTAAACGGACAGACCCCAGTGGAAATATATGTCCCCATCGCATATATATATGTTTTTGTCATTCTGACAACTATAATGAACAGAAAAGGACGTCAGTCATTGAAGTACTCGTTGAGAAGCTCCTTCGCCGAGGGCTTGTAAAGTTCGAGAACTTCAATCTCTTCGATGACGTTTCCCTCGCGGAGTTTGAGTTTAACTTTACCGCCGTAAACCTGAAGGTCATCGAGCATGCCGTATATTGCGTCCTCTGCCTCCAGAAGGCTCTTAAATTTCATTATGTACTCGTCTCCATCCGGAAGAATGAGCTTGACCCAGTATTCATTCTTCCTCTTGAACGGCCTTGTAATCTTTGGCTTGAAGTCCTCAATCACTATTTCCAAAGGACTCACCTCCGAGTTCTGGCTCTCTAATCTCCTTTGGACTTCAAATTTTTAAGGTTTCCGACCTCTTATAACCTTAACCTTCCCAGGGAAGGTTCAGACCGAGTTCCATTGAGATTTCCCTAACCCTCTCAAGGGGGACTATCGCGCTCCTCGCCCCGACCTTCTGGACGGTCAGATAAGCCAGGAGCATGCCGAGCTTTGCCGAATCCCTGAGCGACCAGCCGCTGAGGATTCCGTATATAAGCCCGGCATCGAAGGAATCGCCGGCACCGGTGCTGTCAACGACCTTCGCACTCAGCCCGCGGACCTCAAACGTCATATCGCCCTCGCGGACTATTGCACCGCCCCCGTTGAGCGTTATTATCAGGTTCTTCGCATTGCTGAGCGAGGTGTCGAGCGAGCCGTACTTCCTTCTGTATTCATCCTCGTTCATGAGGAGGTAGTCAATCATGCCCTCGACGTCCCTGGGTAGTGTTGCCTCCCCGATGTCAACAGAAATCAGAACCCCGTTGGCGTTGGCGAATCGGACCGCTTCCTCGATGAGTTCCGGCGGGTTTGATGAGAGGTGCAGTAGCCGGGTCTTTTTCGCGTAGTCGGGCTTGAACCTCCTCAGGGAGTTGGCCCCGAGGTACTTGACTATTCTCTTGTCGTCCCCGTGCACCATCGCGACGGCCACCCCTGAAGGCAAATCAACGACGTCTATTCCCGATGTATCGACGCCCAGCCTCTCGAAGTACCTGAGGTGCGCCTCCCCTATTTCATCCCTTCCAACGGCCCCAATGAAGCCCGTTTTCAGGCCAAACGTCGCGAGCCAGCTTATCGTGTTTCCCGCGGCACCCCCGAGGCCGAAGTGGGCCTCCCTTGAGACGACCTTCTCGTGGAACTCCGGGAAGCGGTCGAGCAGAAAGATTATGTCGTAGTTCAGGTTCCCCATGCCGATTACATCGAACATTCGCTCACCTCCGGAACGTCTACTACGGTGTTGGACGTTATAACCTTTGTCCGGGGAAAGATTTAAATATCCATTTCTACCCATGTATGAGTAAGAGGTGAACAAAGATGATGCTCATACTTGAGGCTTACTTCAAGAACTACCCGGCAAGGAGGAAGGTCGCCGAGTTCCTCTTCGAGAACGGCCTGAGCGTGAGGGACGGTAAAATCTACCTCAAAAACGTTGAGATTCCGATAAGCGAGCTTGCCCGGGCAATAGGCGTAAACCGAAAGATAATCTACCACACAATCGAGTACATAGAGAAGACCTACCCGCTGAAGCTCATCTTCGAGCGCCTCAATCCGCTACCGAGTCTCATCGATGTTGCCCCGCTGATGGGCTGGGAGGTTCTCGAGATTGACGTCGAGAAAGACGATTACCAGGGAGCCTTTGCCGAAGTTATGAGGATTCTCGCCGAGAACGGCGTCCCCGTGATGGAGGTCTTCGGCAGGAACCTGAGGGAGGAAACCAGCAAGATATTCATCGTTATAGATGGAACGCTTCCAGTCGGGACCTTCGCGAAGATAAAGGACGTTCGGGGTTTTCAGAAGCTAATCCTCCACACTCCGGAGAAGGAGAAGGAAAAGCTCGTCTGCAACTACTGTGAGGTCAAGTACTGCCCGAAGAGGGTTCTCCTGGAGGCCCTCAGCCAACGACCCTGAAGCCCTCGAGGCCCTCCGGCTCCTCCCACCTGACCTCGACGCGCGTTACCCTCGCCAAAGGCGGCCCCTGGTGCGCCCATCCTATCAGCGCTTCAACCCTTTCTTCGTCCCCCTCAACGACGGCCTCAACGCTTCCGTCGGGCAGG
>NZ_JAMONU010000045.1 GCF_027066465.1 Thermococcus sp. | reverse complement strand
ATCTTCTGAGCGGAATCCGTCATGGCAGTTCCAAGTTCATCGCGGGGCTTAATCACAGCCACCACCCCTGGCAGGTTTTGACGTTTTAATGTTAAAAATTCCAGATATTTAAGCATTTTTTGGCAAAAAAATGGCAAACTTTTTAAGTCCTCTGCGGAACTTCCACCGGTGATGCTCATGCTGACCTACGCCCAGGCCGGAGTTGACGACGAGAAAACTGCTAGGGCTTTGAGAAGCATAATAAACCTCGCGAGGGAGACGTTCAGGTTCAGGAGGGGAAAGCCCGGGGAGCCCGCGGAAAACCTCGGCCACTACTCCGCTTTGCTTGACTTCGGGAAATTTTACCTCGCCATGACGACAGACGGCGTTGGAACAAAGGTTCTCGTCGCGGAAGCGGTTGGCAAGTTCGACACGATAGGGATAGACATGATAGCGATGAACGTGAACGACCTGCTCTGCGTTGGGGCTGAGCCGGTAGCGTTAGTTGACTACCTCGCCGTTCGCGAGCCGGACGAGAGAGTCTTTGGGGAGATAGCGAAGGGCCTCTACGCTGGAGCGGAGCAGGCCGGGATAGCGATAGTCGGCGGGGAAACTGCCGTGATGCCCGACCTCGTAAACGGCTTCGATTTGGCGGGAACTGCCATCGGAATCGTCGAGAAGGGAAAGGTAATCACTGGCGAGAAGATAAAGCCCGGCGACGCTGTAATAGGAATTTCGAGCTCGGGAATCCACTCAAACGGCCTGACCCTGGCGAGGAAGCTCCTCATTCCGAAGTACGGCCTCGACTACGAATACGATGGCAGGAAGCTCTGGGAGTGGCTTTTGGAACCAACGAGGATTTACGTGAGGGCGGTTCTTGAGCTTATAGAGGGCGTTGAGGTTCACGGCCTGGCCCACATAACCGGTGGTGGACTCACGAACCTCAAGCGCCTCACGAACTACGGCTTCTCCATCGAGATGCCCCCGATTGAGGGAATATTCAGGCTCATCCATGATAACGGCGTTCCTCTAGAGGAGATGTTCCGGGTCTTCAACATGGGTGTCGGCTTCGTCGCAATTGTTCCTCCGGAGGAGAAGGAAGAAGCTCTGGAAATCCTCACCAAGCATTACGAGAGCTTTGAGCTTGGGGTCGTTACGGAGGAACCATCGATTAGGGTCGAGAACTACGGGATAAAGCTTTAATCTCCCAGACCCTTTGTTTTTCAGGTGCTGGTATGGAGCTTACCGTGAGGAGAAAGGCCTTCATCGAGGAGCTTCCGGGTATCGTGGAAGAGGCTGTTAAAACCTACGGAATCCGGCTGAGGAGGATAAAAATAGAGGAGGACGAGAAAGGTTGCTACACGGTGCTAATCACCTACGATTCGGAGTTTCGCCCGTGAGCCTCTCGTAGAGCCTCTCGTAGGCTGAAATCAGGTCGCCCTTGTCAAAGCGGAAGACGTCCTTGTCGAGGCTCTCCCTCGTTTCGGCGTCCCAGAAGCGGCATGTGTCGGGGCTAATCTCGTCCCCGAGGACTATCTCGCCCCTCTTGTTCCTTCCGAACTCGAGCTTGAAGTCAACCAGAATTATCCCGCGCTCGGCGAAGTACTTCCTGAGAACCTCGTTCACCTTGAGGGCGATTCTCTCCATCTCCCGAACCTCGTCCTCACCTATGCCCAGAACCTTGGCGTGGTATCGGTTAATCATCGGGTCGCCGAGGCCGTCGTCCTTGTAGTAGAGCTCAACTATCGGCTCCGGAAGTTCGGTTCCTTCCTCGAGAGGGAGGCGCTTCTTTAAACTTCCTGCGACGACGTTCCTGACGACAACCTCAAGGGGGTACATCCTGAGCCTCTCAACGATGAGCCTGTTGTCACCGGCGACGCCTATGAAGTGGGTCTTGACTCCGCTCTCCTCAAGAACCTTGAAGAGAAGGGCGCTAATCTGGGCGTTGAGCCAGCCCTTACCCTTGAACTGGGCCTTCTTCTTGCCGTCGAAGGCTGTTGCATCGTCCTTGAACTCGAGAATGACCTTATCATCATCGAGGGGAATCACCTTCTTGGCCTTGCCCTCGTAAACCTCCATCGGAATCACCATTTTTGTGTAAAACTTGCTCGTTTTTAAGGGTTATTTTGCCTTATTATTGTCAAAAACTGGGCAAAGTTTTTAAGCACGAGGATTTAAACCAAGCCGGAGTGCTTGAAGGCTATTGACATCCCAATGGCAACTGGTGGTGGGGATGCGGGAGAAGTGCGGAATCTTTGCAACGCTCTCAGAGAACTCAGCAAAGAAGGCATACTACGCTCTGCTCGCCCTCCAGCACCGCGGACAGGAGAGCGCGGGAATAAGCGTCTGGCGGGGCAGGATAAGAACGGTTTCCGGTCTCGGTCTCGTCACCGACGTCTTCAGGGGAAAGGAGCTCGCAAAACTGAAGTCAAACCTCGCCATAGCCCACGTCCGCTACTCCACCTCGGGCTCGCTCAACGAGACCCAGCCCTTGGAAACGGAGTGCTGTGGAATGAGAATCGCGGTGGCGCACAACGGGACGCTCACCAACTTTAGACCCCTCCGAGAGAGGTATGAAAAGCTCGGCGTCAGGTTCCGCCACTCGGTTGACTCCGAACTTCTCGGGATTTCGTTTCTCTGGCATCTCCACGAGACGGGGGACGAGTTCGAGGCCATGAAGGCCGTTTTAAACGAGGTTAAAGGCGCTTACTCCGTTGCCTTCCTATTCGACGGCAAAATCCTCGTGGTGAGGGACCCCGTTGGTTTCAGGCCCCTGAGCTATGGAACAGGAGATGGCCACTACTTCGCGAGCGAGGATTCGGCATTGAGGCTCTTCGTGGAGGAGACGAGGGACGTGAAGCCGGGGGAGGTCTTCCTTCTCTCGGAAAACGGCGTTGAGAGCAGGGTTCTCGCGGAGGAAAGCCACCACCACTGCGTTTTTGAGTACATCTACTTCGCGAGGCCGGACAGCGTTCTTGATGGGACGAGCGTCTACGGTGCGAGGGTTAGGATGGGCAGGGAGCTGGCTCGCGAAAGTCCGGCCGAGGGAGACGTCGTCATAGCGGTTCCCGACTCCGGAAGGGCCTCCGCCTTAGGTTTCTCGCAGGAGAGCGGAATTCCCTACGCCGAAGGCCTGATAAAGAACCGCTACATCGGGAGGACCTTCATAACGCCGGGCCAGTTCAACCGCGAGCTGAAGGTTAAGCTCAAGCTCTCGCCTGTTAGGGAAGTCGTGGCCGGGAAGAGGGTCGTTCTGGTGGACGATTCCATAGTCAGGGGCACGACGATGAAGAGAATCGTCGCGATGCTCAGGAAGGCCGGCGCGAGGGAGGTACACGTCAGAATAGCCTCGCCGCCGATAAGGTATCCCTGCTACATGGGCATCGACATTCCCACGAGGCACGAGCTCATAGCGGCCTTCGGGGGAGTTGA
>NZ_JAMONU010000044.1 GCF_027066465.1 Thermococcus sp. | reverse complement strand
ATGAAGGCCGTAAGGGTTATATCGCCGAGGGAAAGGTGAACCCTCACGAGCGGGCCGAGCTCCTCGATTGACTCAACGATTGCTTTAAACTCGTTTCTGGCGGAGCTCTTTATCGGCTCGTTCGAGATTATTATGTCCTCCGGTCTTAAGCCGACCCTGACCCGTCCTTTGGCTTCGACCGGAAGCTCAATCTCAACGCCGTTGACCCTGAGCTTTCTCCCTTCAGCGATTCCCTCGATTATGTTCTCGAAGCCGAGGAAGCGAGCAACTTCCTCGCTCACCGGCCTTGAGAAGACGTCCCTGACCTTACCAACCTGAACGAGCCTGCCGTCGAGCATCACCCCAACGCGGTCGCCTAAACTGATTGCCTCTTCAAATGAGTGTGTCACGTGCAGAGCCGTGAAGCCCAGCTCTCGCTTCCAGCGCTTCATCTCGGTTAACAGCTTCGCCCTTGTCTGGACGTCGAGGTTGGCAAAGGGCTCGTCGAGGAGGATTAACGGTGGCTCGACGACGAGCGCCCTCGCTAAAGCTACCCTCTGTTGCTCCCCACCGCTCAGCGTCCTCGGCTTTCTGTGGAGGAGGTGTTCTATCTTTAGAACCTCGGAGATTTCCCTAACCTTTCGCTCTATTTCGGGCTTTGGCACCTTCCTGACCTTCAGGCCGAAGGCTATGTTGTCGTAGACGTTCATGTTCGGGAAAAGGGCGTAGTTCTGGGGGACGTAGGCTAAACCGCGCTTCTCGGGCGGAAGGTCCGTAACGTCTCTGCCTTTGAGGTAAACCCTCCCCGAGTCCGGCTCTATTATCCCCGCGATTATCTCAAGGAGAACCGTCTTCCCCGCACCGCTCGGGCCGAGGATTATGAAGTGCTCGCCCTCTTTAACCTCGAGGGTTATATCCCTGAGGTGGAACTCCTTCCAGTCCTTGGAGATTCCCTCAGCCCTGAGCATTGGCCCGCCTCCCTATCAGCCACCTGAGGACGACGAAGATGCCGAGGCTTATCGTGACCATGAGGACCGCTATCGGCCGGGAAGCCCTCAGACCGTAGTTGTTGAAGTACTCGAGGATTAGAACCTGGGCCGTCATCGGGTAGTAGGCCACAATCAGGATTGAGCCGACCTCGCTTATTGCCCTTGCCCACGTCATTATGGCCCCGCTCGCTATGCTCGGGAAGGCCATCGGAAGGGAAATCGAGAAGAAGGCCCTCAGCCGTGAAGCTCCGAGGGTTCTCGCAACAGCCTCAAGCTTCTCGTCAACGGCCAAAAAGCCGTCCCTGGCGGAGTTTATCGTGAAGGAGGCCGAGACGAAGAGCATGGCCCCTATTATGCCCTTGTAGTTGTCGAGGATGTATGTGGAGTAAGTGACGAGGAGCATTATGCCAACAACTGAGTGGGGAATCACTATCGGGACATCTATGATGGCCTGAACGAAGCTCTTCCCCGGGAAGTCCTTTCTGGCCAGAACGTAGCCGAGGGGGACGCCGAAGAGGAGCGCTATCAAAGCGGTCGCCGTGGCCGTTAAAAGGGACCGCTTGACGGCAGAAATCACAACCGGGTCGTGGAGGGTCCTGACGAAGGCCTGAAAATCCTGGGCCTGCCTGAAGTAAATCATTGCCAGGGGCAGGAGTATGTAAACGATTAGAAAGCTCCCCAGCGCCGCGAAGAAGTAAAGGGTGTAGTCGCGCCTCATTGCCCTCCCCTTAAATTTGAGAGAGGGATAAAAAGCTCACCCCTCGACCTTCACCTCGTTTCTGATTATGCTTGGGACGTTGCCGAACGCTATCGGCGGGTTGAGGAAGTCCTGATAGTTCTTCTCAAATATCTCCCTGCCCTGCTGGCTGAGCCAGAACTTGAGGAACTCGAGGGCCAGCTCCCTGTGGGGGGCGTTCTTCAGCACGGTGACGCCGTAGACGATGGGCTTGGCCTTGATTGTCTTGCCTGTGGAGCCTATGGTAACCTCGACCTGACCGTAGTAGTTCGCGAGCTTGAAGTCCTCGAGGTTTATCTGCTTCGGCAGGGTTATGTAGCGGAGGTGGTGCTGCTCGGCGACGCTCTTGTATATGAAGAAGTAGTCAACGGCTCCGCTCTCCACGAGACCAACAAGGTCGGTCTCCTTGGGCCTCATGACTATCTTGTCGGTCTTGAACTGTATCACCTTGGGAACGTATATGTGGGTTCCATTTGCGTATATGTTGGTGTTGTCCTCGACCAGCGTCTTGAATATCGGCTTGTGGTAGTAAAGGCTCGCCAGCATCATGACCATGACTGCGCGGTAGCCGCAGGGGTCGTCGTTGGGGTTGCTGAAGCCGAACTTGACGCCCGGCTTGGCCAGAATCTCGTACCAGTTGGTCGAGTTAATCTCGTTCGCGTACTTGCTCTTGTTGGTGAATGCAATGACTATCTGGTTTGTCGCGAACATCACGTAGAAGTCGGTGTAGTTGGGAATCAAAAGCTCCGGGATGAGGGTGTAGTCGGCCGTCGCAACTATGTCAGCGGGTTTGTGTAAATCCGTTACCTTCCTGCAGGCCATGACGCTGCCGCTCGCCTCGTCCTGGAATTCCACCTTAACTCCCAGGTTTTCCTCGGCGTACTTCTGGAAGGCGCTCTCAAGCTGCTGGAGGGGAACGCTCAGCGAACCGGCGTGGAAGATTATCAGGGTTTCCTCCTTGAGGGGTTTTGAAGTCCCCGTTGATGTGGAGCTGGAGCCGCCTGATGAGGCTATGCACCCAGCCGCGAGAACCGAGAGCACGAGGATTCCTATCAACGGGAAAACCGCCTTCCTCATCAAAACCACCGATATAAGGGACAGAAACGTGTATTTAAACATTTTGAGTAAACAGATGCATTAACGTAAATAAAGTTGTTTTCGTGAATTAACGCCCCAACGAAACCTTTTTATCAAGTTTCGACCTGTAATTATATTATGAAGATTCGAAAATTTGTAGACAGGGAGAGGGAACTCAAAACGCTCAACGAACTTTATGAGAAAAAGGGCTTCACACTCGTTCTCGTCACGGGAAGGAGAAGAATCGGGAAAAGCCGCCTCGTTCGCGAGTTCCTGAAGGACAAGGAGGCTATAGCGGTTCAGTTCGAAAAGAGGGTGTGGGAGTACAACCTCGCAAAGCTCAATCGGGCCATCGGGGAGCACTTTAACATCCCAGTCCCAAACTTTGCCACGTTCACAGACGCGTTCCGCTTCATCGCGTCCCAAGCTGAGGGCAGACTCATAGTGTTCCTCGACGAGTTCTCTTACTTACTCCGTTACTCGGAGGTTGAGGCGGAGTTTCAGAGCATCGTTGATGAAGTTCTTCCCGAAAGCGACGTCATGCTAATCCTCTCGGCTTCCTCGGTCGGACTGCTGAAGAGGAGCTTCTTCGACTACTCAAGCCCGCTCTACGGCAGGAGCGACGCAACGCTCAACCTTCA
>NZ_JAMONU010000043.1 GCF_027066465.1 Thermococcus sp. | reverse complement strand
GTCGGAGGGTAATTTACTATTCCTCTCTCATAAATTTTCAGAAGAACACTTAGAGGGAAAATCATGAAGAAGAAACTCGTCGTTATCGGGGTGCTTGCGGTCCTCTTAATTTTCGGCTATGCAACAAGGGAAGAAACCAATGGAAATCATAACACTACCACAGTTTTTCAAACAACATCTCCAGTGGAGAACATTACACAACCAGAGAATATTACACAAACAGCAGGGGAAAGAGTACCATCGGTTAACGAAATCCTTGTTAAACTGGGCTCCCATGAATCCTTCTGCTGGTCAATGAATGGAACGTCGCTTTCAGTCTTTAACATTCCCACCGAGAGTTTAAAGGCCTGCATAAACTACTCAAACGGCTCCGCCCTTTACTGGATTAACACAACGGACGGGAGAAGCTTTCCGTATGTGGCAAACTCCACTTTGGATAACCTCGATTGGTCAGTAATTACTCACACTTATTCTCCAGAACTCAATATCATAAACTTTCTCTCGTGGGTTTTGGAAAACGGGAACGTCACATGTGTCAAAAGAACAGGAAATCACTATGAGTTCTGCATATCCCTAAAATACGAGGAGGAATCCAACGCTGGGACAATTGAGAACCCGTACCTCGTGAGGGTCACTGAAACGTGGAACGTTACACTGATTGCTAACGCCGATGGAAATCCAATCGGGGGACACTTCGTGGGGAGAAGTCGTGGCCCCTCCAACGTTGTGAGTGCCAACTGGTTCAAGGAGGGAAACTTTACGCTCCTCGGTGAATGGAGACAATGAACATCTCCGTCCATCCAAATCCTGTCCTGCCCTGTCCTTTTTTCTAATGCCCCGAAGAGTTCTTTCCTCGCCTCTTCGCCAAACTAAAGGTTAAGGAAAGCTTTAAAACACCCAAAACCCTTTCTCAAGTTAAATCGAGGTGAAGGTTATGAAGACGAAGGTGGCCATAATAGGGGCAGGAATTAGCGGGGCGAGCATAGCGAGGGTTCTCAGCAGGTACGAGAACCTCGAGGTTCATCTGATAGAAAAAGCTCCTGATGTTGGCTGGGGGGTGAGCAAGGCCAACACGGCTTTGATTCACGGCGGCTACGATGACGACCCCGAGAAGTACCCGACGAGGGCCAGGCTGTGCATAAGGGGAAACCGGCTCTGGCACCAGTGGGTCAAGGAGCTTGAGATTCCGCACGTCTGGAACGGGGCATTGATAGTTGCCCTCAAAGATGAGGACTTCGACGAGCTTGAGAGACTCTTGGAGCGCGGAAGGAAGAACGGCGTTCCGGAGATGAGAATCGTCGATAGGGATGAGCTGTTCCACCTTGAACCCAACCTCACAAGGGAAGCGATTGGAGCTTTATGGGTTCCAATAGTGGGCCAGATTGGGCCGATTCCGGCCGTTATTGCGATAACCGAGAACGCCGTTGCGAACGGCGTGAAGACGCACCTCGAGACGGAAGTTACGGGGATAAAGGTCGAGAACGGCGAGGTCAGGGGCGTTGAGACGAAGAACGGCTTCATCGAGGCGGACATCGTTATCAATGCAGCTGGCCTTTACGCGGACAGAATAGCCAAAATGGCCGGCATAGACTACTTCGAAATCCACCCGAGGAAAGGTGAGTACTGGATTTTTGACGACGACGTTCCCGGACCGAAGCGCGTCCTCTTCCCGACGCCGACGCCGATAAGCAAGGGAATAGTTGTGACAACCGAGATTTCCGGCCATCTGATGATAGGGCCGAACGCTCAGGATTTACCGCCTGAGGAGAAGGAGAACCTCGCCACCACGAGGGAGGGCCTTGAGCAGGTCTGGGAAGGGGCCAAGAAGCTCTGGCCGCAGCTGCCCCCGAGGAGCAAGGTAATCAGAACCTTCGCCGGTCTAAGGCCCGAGCCGACGGGAGGAGACTTCATAATCAAGGCGGAGGAAGAGGTCTGGGGCTTCATAAACGTCGCTGGAATACGCTCACCCGGCCTGACGAGCGCCCCGGCGATAGCCTACGAGGTTGCCGAGATAATCGAGCGCGACCTTGGAATCGAGCTGAAGGAAAAGGAGAAGTGGAACCCCTACAGGAAGGAAATCAGCCACTTCTTCATGATGACGCCCGAGCAGGTGAACGAAGCCGTGAAGAAGAACCCCGCCTACGGAAAGATAGTGTGCCGCTGTAACTCCGTCAGCGAGGGCGACATCCTTGAGGCCATAGAGAGGATGAAGTTCATAGGCGTTAAAACGCCGAGCGTTGATTCCGTCAAGTTCAGAACCAAAGCCACAACCGGAACCTGCCAGGGAAGCTTCTGCAGGCCGAAGATTGTCCAGCTTCTTGCTAAGGAATACGAAGTGGAGCCGTGGGAGGTCACGCTGAAGGGTAAGGGAAGCGAGATTGGAATAGGGGACGTCAAGGTTCTCCTCAGGGGGGACGCCTGATGTTCCCGAGGATTCCGATGCTGAGCTACGACGTCGTTGTGGTCGGTGGCGGTCCGGCTGGAATGGCGGCCGCGATTAGGGCCAAAGAACTCGGACTGAAGGTTTTGCTCCTCGACGAGAACGACTACCTCGGAGGAATACTCCCCCAGTGCATTCACCCCGGCTTCGGCCTGCACTACTACAGAGAAGAGCTGACAGGGCCCGAGTTTGCGGCAAGGCTTGCGAAGAGGCTGGTCGAGCTTGGGGTGGAGTACAGAACGGCCGCGAGGGTTCTTGAGATTAAAAACTACTCCGACCTCGAGAAGGTCGTAATCTTCACCTCACCGAGCGGGGCTTATCAGGTTTGGGCGAAGGCAGTAATATACGCCGCAGGAGCGAGGGAGAGGCACGCCTTCGAGATTGGAATCGTCGGCGACAGGGTTTCGGGAATCTACACGGCAGGAGAGGCCCAGACGCTGATGGACATCTACGGGATAATGCCCGGCAAGGAGATAGTCATCGTGGGTTCCGGCGACGTTGGCTTGATAATGGCGCGCCGGTTCGCCCTTGAAGGCGCGAAGGTTAAGGCCGTTGTCGAGCTGATGCCCTATCCAGGGGGACTTGCCAGGAACATCATGATTCTCAGGGACTTCAACATACCCCTCTACCTCAGCCACAAGGTCGTGGAAGTCCGCGGAAAGGGCCGCGTTGAGAGAGTGAAGGTCGTCAGGGTTGATGAGAACCTCAACGAAATCCCCGGAAGCGAGTTCTGGATTGAGGCGGATACGTTGATAATATCGGCCGGCCTCGTCCCGAGCGTTAAAAAATTGAAGAAGATAGGCGTCGAGATTGACCCCTCAACTGGCGGGCCGGTCGTGAACGACAGGCAGGAAACCAGCGTCCCGGGGATATTCGTCGCCGGGAACTCGCTCCTGATAAACGACCTCGTTGACTACGTCGCGGAGCAGGGCGAGCTGGCAGCGGAGGGAGCCAAAGAGTTCATCGAGAACGGGGGAATCGAGAGC
>NZ_JAMONU010000042.1 GCF_027066465.1 Thermococcus sp. | reverse complement strand
AATCTGGGCCGATTGGAGCGGGAGAAACCTTCTCGTTCCCCAGAGCGGCACCTGGAGGGACTACTTTGGCAACGAGTGGAGCTGGAAGACAAGACCGGCCGGCACCGTTAGGATTTCCGGCATCGAGTTCAAGACCGTTGAGGGTGAGTGGAGCTACCTCTGGAACGGGACGAGGTTCAACGGTACCGCGACGGTTGCGCCGAAGATTTTCATACCCCTTGAGGTGAGGGGAGAGTTCACCTACGTTACAGACAGCGGACTTCCAGAGACGATATACGGACACTTCAAAGTGGAGGAGATGACGCTCTCGAACGTCCGCTAAAAACTTTTAAATTTTCAGCCTTTATATTTCAACCATGCGAACCTTTGGGGAATTCAAGCTCAGGACTATGTTCGTGAACGTTCTTGACAGGAGAATAAGGATAACCGAGAATCCGGACGGCACGTTTCTCTACCAGAGGGGTGATGTCTCAATCCTCCTTTCGGGCAGGGGAACCATCAGGATTATGCCCGCCCCCGCCGAAGGTTATGGTGTTAAATTCCTTATGATTAGGCTCAAACCAAAGGTCGGCGTGCCGCCCGGGGATGTCGTCGAGGGATACGTCACGGCACCGATAGACGTCGTTGTCAAGAGCGGGAACACCCTCATCGACAAGTTCGTCGTTGGAAGGGAGAAGTACGCCCTCTACGGGGAGAGGACGATAGGGGTTATCGCGAGGTACCACGTGAGCGGGTTCACTGAAGAGGAACCCGACTCGATTGGTGTCATGAAGCTCATCCTGAAAAATCCCACCTCCGACTGGAAGTTGGTTGACAAGGTAGTCCTGCCCATAAGAAACAGCGTAATGTTCTATTCCGAGACAAGGGCATATTACCCGGTTGTCGTCCTCACGACCAAGGAGCCGTACGAGGTGAACAACACCGGAAATCCCCCGGACCGAACGTTAAAGCCAACCCACAAGGCCGAGCCGCTTCCAAACTTCCGCATGAGGTGGTAGCCATGAACACGACCGTGCTGAACAACAGGATAATGAACGCACCGATTGTGCCCGGGGTCACCGTTGAAAGCCTCCTGAAGGCGCTTATTGTTGCAGCGGTTCTCATCTTCGTCGGAGAGCTCAGTAAGAAGGCCATAATACGCGCTTCCAAAGAGACCGAGATGACCTGGATACTGAACGAGGATACGGCCGAGCTGGTATTCAAGCTCTTTGTTCTTGGTGCGTTCATAGGGTCCCTATACGTCCTCGGAATAATGAAGGTGGGTGTAGGCCCAACAACAGTCGGCAACCTGACGTTCGCCCTTGGATTCTTCTACATCTCGTACCTCATAGCGAAGAAGTCAAAGGAGTACCTCATCCAGACCCGCAAGGAACCGGAGTACGCAATAAAGGCCAACCTGTTTTACTACGCCTTCATAACGCTGGCCTTCTTCATTGCCCTCAACATAGCCGGTGTTATTGGGGAGCTCGGGGCACTGCTGGCGGCCGCTGGTATAACGGGCATAGTTCTCGGTTTCTCGGCGCAGACCGTTGTGTCCAACTTCGTCTCGGGGGTTTTCATGCACTTTGACAAGCCTCTGAAGATAGGGGACGCAGTTCAGGTTGACGGCGTGCAGGGCACAGTTGAGGACATACAGATGCTCTCAACGAGGATTAGAACATGGGACGGAACCTTGGTAAGGATTCCGAACCAGAAGCTCTTCAACAGCAACATCACTAACCTCCAGAGGTATCCCGTAAGGCGCGTTGACGTAAAGGTTGGGATAGCCTATTCTGCCGACATGAGAAAGGCAATTGAGGTGATAAGGAAAACTCTGGACGAGATGCCGCTGGTTCTGGCGGAACCGGAGCCCTGGATTTACGTTGATGACCTAGGAGACAGCGCCGTCATAATAGGCGTTTGGGCGTGGGTGCCGAGCGAGAAGTGGTTCGATGTCAGGACGCAAATCGTCGAGAGGATAAAGCGTGCGCTCGATGAGGCCGGCATAGAGATACCCTTCCCGCAGAGGGTCAACTGGTTCGCCAGCGAGCTGAAGGTCAAGGTGGAGCGGGATTATTAATCCACCTCCGTCTTATCCCTTAGTTTTCTGTCGAAAAGAAGGCATAAATACGGCGTTTGCCTATGTTTTAAGGGTGATACCCCTTGAGGTTACCCCCCGTTACACCGCTTGAGGAAAACTACCTCTGTAAAAATCGTGGGGAGTTTCTCGAACTCGTCAAAAGAACCCTCTCCAAAGGTGGCGGTGCCTTCTTCAAGGTTCTCGGCAAGGTCGATGGTGAACCATACTACGTAACCCTCCTGATAGACGATGAGAAAGTCCTAGCCGTCGAGGTTCAGGATGTTAGGGGCGGTTCACAGCTCGTGGGTAAGCCTGCCCTTGAGCTTCTAAAGGAGATGCTCGAGTGCGGACCGGTAATAGCGGATGCGTTTCCAATGAGCGACGTGGACGTTAAGATGTCGGTCGTTGAGAACATGGACGTGTACAACGCAACGCCCAAAATGCCCCTGCGCGAAATGTGTCCGGGAGCCGTGGAAAAAACCGAAGAGAAAGGGGAAGAAAGGTCGCCCTCCAACATCGAAAGAGAAAGGAAGGAAAGGGTTAAGCCGGAGATTTTAATAAACGTTCCCCCTCAGGTCGATGCGTACGCCCGGAGGTTCGCCGGCAGGATTGTTAAATACGCAAACTCACTGGGGATAACAGTCAAAAGGGTGAAGATAGACGCGAAAGAAGTCAGGTATGCCCTCGGAGCCGGGAAGGGAATACACTCAACGGTTGAGCTTGAAGGGGAATCCAAGTCGCATCTTCCATATCAACGGCTGAAGGAAGAGATTGAAAAGTTCACTTACCGGGAGGCCGCCGAGCTCTCAAAGGCCCTTGGGGAGAAGGTCGTCGTGAGCAGGTTCACGCTCCGCCTTTAGTCCTCTTTTCTATCAGCGCGTAGAAGAATCCTATCGTTCCGTGCCTGTGGGGCCACGCCCTCATCGTGCCGGGCAGGAAACCCTCGTCGTAGGGGCCGGTGAGCGGAACGAGCCTCGCGTCGTCGTGTTTGTCCAGAAACCACTGCACGACCCCTTCGTTCTCCTCGGGGAGCATTGAGCAGGTGGAGTAAAGCAACCTGCCACCGGGCTTCAAAAGTCTCCAAGCGCTCTCGATTAGCTCCTTCTGGAGCTTCACAACCTTGGGTATGTTCTTCTCGCGGAGGCGCCACCTCAGCTCGGGGTTCTTGGCAATAGTTCCGTCGCTCGTGCACGGGGCATCGAGCAGAACCCTGTCGGCGATTTCCTCGCCCAAAACTTCCGGGGCCTTCCTGCCGTCGAGCTTCCTAACTTCGGCAATCTCAACGCCGGCCCATCTAAGGAGCTTTTTCATCCTCCCAATCCTCTCCGAATCAACGTCGAAGGCATAGATTTTGCCCTCGTTCCGCATGA